>JAPVWE010000021.1 GCA_028572035.1 Desulfobacteraceae bacterium
AACTCGTCATTGTCTTCTAGGGCCTTTGTCCGTGTGCGCCAGTTTGAAGCGGCCTACCGACTCGTCTTTGTGAGGGCATGGTAAAAAAAGACATCTCCATGCTCATTCACCAGTTAATTTCAAAGAGCTAAAATGTTACAAAAAATGTATATTTTTATTGACTTTTACCGATGAAGTTGTTAGATGAGAAAGTTTAAATTTTCAAGGAGATATTCCTATGGCCTTATATGATGATATCCTTGTTGATTTCAAAAAGTCATTAAAGGAGCAGGACAAGGCAAGGCTTTCCGTATTGAGAGGGTTGAAGTCCGCAATCAAGAATAAACATGTTGAATTACGTAAGGAACTTACCGATGATCAGATCAGGGGAGTAATATCATCAGAGATCAAGAAAAGGAAGGAGGCAATTGACAAATTCGGTCAGGGTTCACGTCAAGATCTCGTGGAAAAAGAGGAGGCAGAATCAAGGATCTTATCCGATTATTTGCCGCCCCAGCTGTTAACCGAAGAAATCAAAGTAATAGTAACTCAGGCAATTGAGGAAATATCGGCCAGTAGTCCAAAAGACTTAGGTGGGGTTATGAAATCCGTGATGCCTAAGTTGGCGGGAAGGGCTGATGGCCGCGAAGTCAATAGGATAGCACGAGAACTATTGAGTTAGGGAGATAGGGTTTAATCCTTTAAAACCCACATGATAGAATACTCACTTAGGGTACTTGAATACTATCGGCTGCTCAATATCTTATCAAATTATGCTGCTTCTCCCTTAGGTCGTTCAGACTGTCTGTCACTCAAGCCATTAAAAGAACTGGAATCTATTAAGGCTGAGCAGAGGCTAGTTTCGGAGATGAAGGAGGTTCTGCTTACTAAGGGCCTTGTCTCTTTATCGAGCCTTGTTGATCTCAGGCCTGTCTTAAGGAAAGCTGGCAAAAAAGGGGCCTGCCTTGAACCGAAACAACTCTTATCCATTCATAATCTAATACTGGTATCTAATCAGGTAAAGAATTGGATATATGAGGCAAGAGACTTATGCCCTTCCTTGATGGATATACTTGATAATATCCCAGCATGTTGTGATCTCGCTAAGGAGATCGGAAGGTCAATAACCGAAGATGGAGGAATATCAGATTCTGCAAGTCCGTTACTTGCAACCATAAGATCCCAGAGGGTAACCCTAAGAGGGGTAGTGGAGAAAAAGCTAAATGAGATCTTGAGCAGACTTGAATTTAGCGATGATAACCTTGTATCAGTGAGAGATGGTCGCTATGTTGTTTCTATTAGAACTGATAAGAGAAATCTCATTAAGGGGATTGTCCATGGTTACTCCAGGACTCACTCCACATGCTTTGTGGAACCACTGGCAGCAGTAGAGGAAAACAATGATCTGGTGGAGTTGACAGATAGGGAAAGGGAGGAGGAGAGAAAGGTCTTAGAAAGGCTTACAGACCTGGTATCTGATTTTTCATCTGAGCTTCTTACCTGTTTAGAGATTATGGGAAGGGGTGACGGCATTTTTGCCAGGGCAGAATTTAGTAGGGCTATAAACGGAATAAGCCCGATTCTTACCTCAAGAAAGACTGTGTATCTTTTAGGTGCCCTGAACCCTATACTCCTTTCCCTCTATCTTGATTCCAGTAAAGAGGATAAGACAGAAAGTAAAGAGAGCGTAGTTCCTATAGAAATTAAAATAGATGCAGAAAAAAGCATCCTTGTAATTTCAGGTCCCAATAGGGGCGGAAAGACTGTGGCATTAAAGACGCTTGGTCTATTAGCCCTTATGTCTCAGGCTGGCATGCATATCCCTGCTAAGGAGGGAAGCCGACTGGGTGTTTTTGATAACATACTGGCCGAGATCGGAGACGAACAGGATATATCAGCGGGATTAAGCACATTCTCTGCCCGCCTGGAACATCTAAGAGAGATTGTAGATCTGGCAGGTGAAAAGTCTCTGATAATCCTGGATGAGCTTGGTGCAGGTACAGATCCAGATGAGGGTACCTCACTGGCCATGTCCATCCTGGACTACGTTTCGGAGAAGGGTTCCCTGGGTGCGATCTCTACACACTATCAAAAACTGAAGAGATATAGCCTGATTAACAAGAAGGCCCAGAATGCATCTGTTGAGTTTGATCAAGAGAAGGGGAGACCTACATTCAGATTACTAACCGGGATGCCAGGAGTAAGTCATGCCATCGAGATAGCCCGGGATATGGGCATTAAACCTGAGATAATTGATAAGGCTGCTACATACCTGGGAAAAGACAGGGGAGAGCCTGATTTGGTTATGGAAGAGCTTGCCAAGATGATGGAGGAACTGAAAGGGGAAAAAGAGGCTGTTACAGTTGCCAGGCAAGAATACGTGGAATCCAAGAAGAGGTTAGAGGAAGAACAGGAGAGATTGAGTGAACAACTAAATGAGATGCTGGCTGAAAAAGAACAGGTGGCAGAGGGGCTCTTATCTGAGGCAAAAAGGGAGTTTGGTGAGGCGATAGGATATCTAAAAGAAAAAGGGCCGGATGGCCAGCTCAAAGCAACCCAGAGATATACCAGGGCAAAAAGAGAACTGATGGATGCCATAGCAGGGCTAAAGGAGGAAAAAAAATCAACTAATCATATTCCCGTTACTATTGGACAGTCTGTTTTCCATAAGAAATCCAAAAAAAAAGGTTGGGTTATTGGTATTGATGAGAGTTCTTCAAAGGTTCAGGTCTTAATAGGAAATGTGAAGCTTACTGTTGATTCATCTGAGGTGATTCCAGAATCAAAGGCACCTTCTCAACAGGAGGAAAGCCAGGAAAGGGGAAAACAATGGTCTGTTTCAAGCACAGCCATGGATAAAAGAGAGTTAAACCTTATTGGTTATACTATTGCTAACGCCCTTCCCCTGGTGGACAGGATGATAGATCAGGCTGTGGTTCACGGATATACAAGAGTGAAGATAATCCATGGTATTGGTTCAGGCACCTTAAAAAAGGCTATCAGGGAACAGCTAAAGGAGAATTCTTACGTGAAGGATTTTATCTCTGGGGGTAGGGACGGGGGGAGTGATGGCATAACAGTAGTTGAGTTTTAAAAGTGACTAAAGTGAGCTAAAGTTTAAAGTGAACTAAAGTTTAAAAAAATAAAATGGTTAAGCAATTTAGCTCACTCTGAACTTTAATTGCTTTAGCTCACTTTAGGCACTTAAATCATGGACTTTTCAGATGCCAAAGAAGAGGTAAGGAAGGCAGCAGACATTGTCGAGATCATCGGGCAGCATGTGCAATTGAAAAAGAGAGGACAGAATCATGTCGGGCTCTGTCCCTTTCATTCCGAAAGATCACCTTCTTTTACCGTTAACCAGGACAAGCAGATATATCATTGTTTCGGTTGTGGCAGGGGCGGTGACGTGTTTACCTTTTGGATGGAGTATCATAATCTCACTTTTCCCCAGTCTCTCAAGGATCTGGCTGAGCGCTATAATATTGATCTACCCCGATATAGAGATGCACCTGCTGAAAGAGAAAAGACTGAATTAAAAGATCAGTTGTTCAAGATAAATGACCTGGCCGCCGACTATCTTCATGCTATGCTAGTAAAGGATGTCGGCGGAAGGCCTGGGAGGGACTATTTTTCGAGACGACATATATCTCGAGAAACTATTTCCGCTTTTAGACTTGGATACGCAGTCAACAAATGGGATGGATTGGTCAATTACCTCAAATCGAAGAACATCTCCCTGGATAGAGGAGCAAAGGCCGGGCTTATTGTCCCTAAAAAGGATGGAGACTACTATGATCGTTTCAGGGGCAGGATAATATTTCCTATCATTGATCTCAACCATAAAGTTATCGGTTTTGGGGGGAGGATCTTGGATGATTCCCTACCTAAATATATCAATACACCAGAGACACCACTCTATCATAAAGGAGATTCCTTGTATGGCCTTGATTCCGCATTTAAAGATATCAGGGAAAGGGGTCTGGCAATAATCGTGGAAGGATATATGGATATGCTGGTTCTCAGGCAACATGGCATTTCAAATGTTGTTGCAACCTTAGGGACAGCACTTACGAGTAATCAGATAAGGAGATTAAAAGGATATACAAAAGAGGTGGTAGTCTTATTTGATCCTGATGATGCAGGGCGGCAAGCTGCCTTGAAGAGTTTCCCCTTATTTCTGAATGGAGGCATTTCCGCAAAGGTTCTTGTTCTTCCTCAAGGAGAAGACCCGGATAGTTTTGTAAACAGGTACGGTTCAGATAAGTTCAAGGAACTTTTAGAAGGAGCAACACCTATTTTTGATTTCTATCTTGATCAGGCACTAGCGCGTATGGATGCCGGAGTTGATGGACAGATCAGGGTATTGAGCGAGGTTTTGCCTATATTTATGGACTTAGAACAGGGAGCTACCAAGTTTTTATATGTGCACAGGTTTTCAGAGAAGACAGAGATAAGTGAGGATATCGTCTGGGAAGAATTAAGGCGCCGGGAGGATAAAAGGCCAGAAAGAAGGGACACCTCTCAGCTTAAACGCAGATTTCTTTCGGGTCAAGATTCAAGGAAATACGGCTCTGATCTACAGTTTCTCAACCTTTTGGTCCATTACCCGGAAACAATTGACACCTTCAGGGATCAGGAATGGGAATTGATTGTATCTGATCCCGAGATCATTAAGATTATCAGGATCCTTATGGAAAAGTCTCCCTCTGGAGGAGACCTGGATCTGAATAGGATCGAGGAATCTCTTGACAGCCCTAAAGCGAAAGAACAGCTCAGACGTCTTTTGATGTCTAAGCCTATATATAGTGATGAATCAGTCAGCCAGGCAGTTGATGAATTTGTTCGAAAGATAGCCAGAGTCAAGATATCTCAATCCTTCAGAAAGGCATCAGCTGAAGGCGATATAGAAACGCTAGATCGCTTGATAAAGGCAAAGCAAGCTCTTGACTTACCCAGCAGAGAGAATTAATCCTTTATATAAGGAGGTTTTAGATGGCAAAAAATGATGATGAGATTAACTTACGGAGGTTAATCAACATTGGTAAGGATAAGGGTTATATTACTTACCAGGAGCTGAATGAGGATCTATCTAATGACATAATATCATCAGAAGAGATTGATGATCTGTTGCAGATGTTCGAAGATCTAAATATCAAGGTAGTAAGTGAACCTGCCAGTAGAAAGATCCAAAAGAGCAAGAAAAAGCCCGCTGAAGGGGGAAAGGAAAATAAAGAAGGGAAGAATTCGTTTAACCAACTCGAGGAGGAATATACTACAAAAACATATGATCCGGTCAAGATGTATTTGAGGGAGATGGGTCTTATTTCACTGCTAAGCAGAGAAGGAGAAGTGGAAATAGCAAAGAGGATTGAAGCCGGCGAGAATCAGGTACTCACTTCCCTTATTAGATGTCGTTTAGGAGTAAAGTATATAACAGAGTTGGGTAGAGATTTAGAGGCCGGAACAATAAAGGTTAGGGATATAGTCAACGATTTAGAGGATGAATACAATTTGCATCAAATAGGTCAGAGGAGGGATTTGTTGCTTAGCCTCATAAATAGGATGAATGCCCCGGATGAGGAAATCTGCACCTTATGGCATAATTTGAAGGGTTACTGTGATTCAGCACAAAGAAAGAGATTAAAGGCCGCCATTGATAAAAAACAACATAAAATCTTTGAGACGATGAAGTCATTTAAACTGGAAAAAAGGCATATTCAGAAGATGGTAGAAAGATATAAGGAGATCCTTGATCGCTTAGAAGAACTGGAAAAAACGTTGACTGACTGTCTGCTAAGGGCGGGGGGGAAACCCCTGTCTTATCTAGAGGAATGCCTGGAGGAATTATCAACTTGTGAAGAAGGCGGCAAGAAGGTTAAGGCCTTGAATATGCCAAAAGAAGAGAGTTTACTTTTAATAGCTAAGATAAAGGAAACCAAGGATTGTATTGATGAAATAGAGAATAGGACAACAATGTCCTCAAAAGAGCTGAAAAAGATAGCCAGGGAGATAGATGACGGCTTAAGGAAGGCAGAGTTCGCTAAGGATGAGCTTATAAAGGCTAATCTCAGGTTGGTGGTAAGTATTGCAAAGAAATATACCAATAGAGGTCTTCAATTCCTTGATCTTATCCAGGAGGGGAATATTGGCTTGATGAAAGCGGTAGATAAGTTTGAATATCAGAGAGGATATAAATTCAGCACCTATGCTACCTGGTGGATCAGGCAAGCTATAACCAGGGCCATTGCTGACCAGGCACGAACAATAAGGATACCAGTTCATATGATAGAGACAATCAACAAGCTTATTAAGATTTCACGGAGCCTGGTTCAAGAGCGCGGTAGGGAGCCAAACCCGGAAGAAATCGCCGAGAAGATGGGGTTCCCCCTGGAAAAGGTGCGGAAGGTTTTAAAGATTGCCAAAGAGCCCATTTCTCTGGAAACACCCATTGGCGAAGAAGAGGATAGTCATTTGGGAGATTTTATTGAGGATAAAAAGATAATGTCTCCAGTTGAAGCGGTTACAAAGTTTGACTTGAGTGAGCAGACGAGGAATGTGATGACTACCCTGACACCCAGAGAGGAAAAGGTATTGAGAAAGAGGTTCGGTGTAGGTGAAAAGGCCGATCATACACTGGAAGAGGTGGGCAGAGAGTTTAGTGTCACGAGAGAAAGGATAAGGCAGATAGAGGCTAAGGCCTTAAGGAAACTAAGACACCCCAGGAGGAGGAAATTATTGGAGAGCTTTACTGAATTTTAGTCAAAGCTGCTCAATTGCCTTTATTTCCCTTGACATCTAAATTTCAATTCAGTTACCATGACTGCATAGAAAAAAGGGCCCATAGCTCAGTTGGAAGAGCCACCGGCTCATAACCGGTAGGTCCCTGGTTCGAGACCAGGTGGGCCCATCAGAGCCTTTAAAGGATAAGAAAAAGATGCTCGATTATCGATGGGTGTCTTTCAAAATGTTTATCTTAAGGAAGAGAGGGCGCCTCTTTAGTATAGGACGCCCTTTCATTTTGTCTGACAAAAAATATGTAAGGTGTGAAATTGGATGAAAAGCTTAACGTACTCTTAATGATACAGTCAATTGATACTAAATTTGATAACATAAGTAGGGAAAAAGAAGAGACTCCTAAAGAGATTGAGAAGTTAAAAGAGGGTCTCGATCTTTTGGACAGCACCGTGGAGCAGAATTTATCTACTGTTGAAGAGCTAAAAAAAGAGAGGAGGAAAGTCGAGAGGGAGTTAGAAGAGATAGACCTTAAGCTTAAGAAGAGCAAGCTGAGGCTGAATGAGGTCAAGTCAAATAGGGAATACCAGGCTGTCTTGAAAGAGATTGAGGACCTTAAGGACTTTACTTTTCAAAAAGAAGAAACGGTGATAAAATGGATGGAGGAGATTGAGATCCAGGAAAAGAAATGTGCCGATAATACTGTTAGGCGGGAGGAATCTCAAGAAGAATACAAGAGCAATGAAAAGGCATTTTCCCAAAGGATAAGAGAACTTGATAAAGAGGTTCAATCTCTTAATGAGAAAAGGGTCCAATTGTCCCCAAACCTTGACGAGGACCTATTAAGGCAGTATAATGGATTAAGGTCGCATTTAAAAGGTCGGGTGGTAGTTCCAGTGATAGATGGTGTTTGTCAGGAATGTCACTTAGGTATCCCTCCCCAGCAGTATAACGAGTTAATTAAAGGAGATTCACTGCAAAGTTGCCCTCATTGCAGTAGGATTATTTATTGGGAAGACGATAGCGGGATTTAGGGATTTTCGATTTTAGGTTTTTGATCAATCGAAAATTGGCAGTCGGCAATCGAAAATGGATGGATGTTGGAGCAGGACAAATGGTCGCTGTTCGAGAGGGGTCTAGGAGGAGACACTTGGCTTAAGGCTTTTGTGTCAAATGTCAAGACCTGACCCCAAAACGAAGGGAGGAAAGTCCGGGCTCCACAGGGCAGGGTGCTCCGTAACACGGAGTCCCGGCGACGGGACGGAAAGTGCCACAGAAAATATACCGCCCCATTGGATAGCGAGCCTATCTGATTGGGTAAGGGTGAAAAGGCGAGGTAAGAGCTCACCGCTCCGGTGGCGACATCGGAGGCATGGCAAACCCCACCTGGAGCAAGACCAAATAGAGAGGCGTTTGAGGGTTGCCCGCCCGAGTCTCCGGGTAGGTCGCTTGATCCCAATAGCAATATTGGGGCTAGATGAATGACCATTGTCCCATAAAGGGTGACCGATATGGGAAACAGAACCCGGCTTATGGCCTGCTCTAACATCTTACTCTATTCGGAGACAAAAAATGTTTATTGCAGCTAATTTCTTAGTAGCAGTTGCAAGGATCTTAAACATAGCTCTGACTATTTATATGTGGCTTATTATTGGCAGGGCTATAATCTCATGGGTGAACCCTGATCCTTATAATACTATTGTGAGGTTCTTGTATGCTGTAACTGAACCTGTTCTTTACAACATAAGGAGGAGGTTGCCGATAAGTTTTGGCGGCTTCGATTTTTCACCCATTATTGTTATCCTGGCTATTATCTTCTTAAAAACCTTTGTGGTTGAGACTTTACTCCAGTTCGCAGTCCAGCTTGGTGCAGGATAGGAATGGATGGAAAGCAACTTGCCGGAAAAGATCCCGTTCTTAAGGTCAAATTGGTACCCCGCTCATCTATGAATAAGATAGTGGGTTTTGAGGGAGATATCTTAAAGCTAAAGGTGAAATCAGCCCCTGTTGGTGGTTTAGCGAATCAGGACCTGATATTATTATTGTCCAAACACCTTAGAGTTGCTAAAGAGAGGATAGAGATCATATCCGGTCATAAATCAAGATCAAAAATAATAAGATTTCAGGGTATTCGGGCTTCGTCAATTCGTAAATTGTTGGTAACGTTCAAAAGTTGAGGCATTGATGGTTAATAGGGTAATGAGTGTTTCTGAAAGGCGATATCTCAAAGAAAATTCCACCGTGTTGTGCAGTGGTCAAATATTTGGGGTTTGCTCCACAAAGCCCCTTGGAATCTGCAATGGTCTGTTAAAGCCCAAATATTTGACCACCTTCATCTGAGCCCTATAGATATCGCCTGGAGGAAATTGTCATTACCATAGACATCATTGAATGTTTATCATGTGGCCTAAAGAACAATTAGGCCTCAACTTTTGAACGTTAGTGAGTTTTTAGGCTGAGGTCAAATCTCCAGGCCCTTCCCGATCACCGGAATAGGCGGTCAAAGCGGGGGCCTGGAGTAATATAGCGGAAGCCGCTATTCCAGTATTCCATATTCTCTTGCCAGCGTTGCATCGTAGCTGGCCTTTCTCGACGGACAGCGTTCTCGCGGGCAGAGTTGACAGGTATAAAATGGAATTTCCGTGGGAAAGTAGATACCGGATAATGACTTACCCGGAATCATGAGAAGGCTCTGGTTGAGCCTCACCCCGATAGAGGCTTCCACATCTCCGAGGATTGAAAACATGAGCCTTTGGTCTTCGATAGGCCAATCTTTCAAGGACCCCGGGCTCATAGAGGACATTCCAGCGAGGGCATATCTGGAACGGAGTCGATCTTCCAAAAATCCTCGAGCCGTGACCAGGGCTATATTTCCAATTGTATCGAGATAGTACTGTTTCAATAGATCGTTGTATGATCTGGCCTTTTCTTCCAGCTTATTGCCTATGGTAATGACATAGGGAAAAACCCGCTCAACGTCTTCCAGATTCTTTCGCAAGACCCGACTCTTCAAACGAATCCCATCTATCAGTATAGCATCTTCAAGCTTTTCCTCGATATAGCAAACCTTATAAACTGCCCTGGCTGCGATGAGGGGTTGGGCGGCCTCAACAAGGGTTTGAAGTTGGCTTAAATCCCCTGTTCGTTCCATGTGGAGCCTTCTCTTGATTTTCCCAAGATCCAGGCTTACAGGTATGTGCTCCAGATTCTCCATCGCACTATAAAAATCTATCGGTAAGAACCCCTTCTTATATCGGGCACTATAGGACAAAAACGCTTGTGTGTCAAATGCATAAGCCTAACAGGATGACGCACAAGCTTTTCCCCTTGACCCACTTCCTCATACCCTGCTAATATATCTAACGGCACCCGTACATTCTTATCGAAATTTGAGGTCCTGTGTTTCAGAATTACAATATCTTTTTTTGAGCGTATTGATCATTCTGAAATAGATTCAGGGTCTTTTAGAGTGCGGTTTCATTGTCTCCAAAACCTTATTTTGGGGTGAAACAAATGCTGATCATTGGCGAAAGAATAAACTCATCTCGCAAGCAGATTGCCGAGGCCATATCATCTCGTAATGCGGGTTTCATTCAGAATGAGGCCAAAGCCCAAGTTGAGGCCGAGGCCAACTATATTGACGTCAATGCGGGGAGCTTTATCGGAGAGGAAGCAAAGTATCTCAAGTGGTTAATTGAGGTAGTTCAGGAGGTGACCGATCATCCCCTTTGTATTGATAGTCCAGATCCGGAAGTTATCAAATCCGTGCTCCCTATGGTAAAAACAGCGCCCATGATCAATTCCATTACCCTGGAACGCCATCGTTTGGAAGACATCCTTCCACTGGTGGTGGAATATAAATCTAAGGTCATAGCCCTCTGCCAGACAGAGGATTCCATGGCAGAGACCACGGAAGACAAGGTAGAGATGGCGAGCAAATTGGTGGAAAAAGCCACCGCTTCAGGTGTGCCCCTTGATGATCTCTATATAGATCCGCTCGTATATCCCGTTGCAACTAATACCGAATCTGCCCTGGCGACCCTCAATGCGATTGAACAAATCATGAAACAGTTCCCTGGTGTTCACACCACGTGCGGCCTGACAAATATCTCCTATGGGCTTCCCAACAGAAGGCTTGTGAATCGCACCTTTCTTGTAGCAGCGATAGTCCGTGGACTTGATTCCGCCATAATTGATCCAACCGACAAAGAGCTTTATGGGTCTCTTAAGGCCTCACTCATGGTTATGGGCAAAGACGAGTACTGCATGGAGTATATCAGGCCCTTCAGGGAGGGGCGTCTGGAATAGAATCGCTGAAGCATGGCGCTCTATCCGGGCGATATAGTTATAACGGAGAGCATTAAATAGTTTGCAAAACAACCTTCGGATAAGGCTTATGAGGTCTTTTCTTCTGTTCCAAGCCTCCCGGCCTGGTCTTTTCTACGGCTTATCTGCGTCCCGCCAGAGATAGGCGGGGCTCCGCATCCCCCCGACAAGTCGCACCTCCCGATCCCGTCTCGGTCTCGGGACGGGCAGGGCGGGCTCAATAGGATAGATTGCCACGCCTGCCTGCCGGCAGGCAGGTCACTTCGCTCCTCGCCCTGATGGCAAAGACCATGTGAGCAAAGAAAAACCATCAGGGCGCGTAACATTTTAGCTCTTTGAAATTAACTGGTGAATGAGCATGGAAATGTCTTTTTTTACCATGCCCCTGGCCCAGACCTGGCATGCATGGATGTGGTTTAGAAATACAGACACTATATTCTTTAAGAACCAAGAAA
>JAPVWE010000022.1 GCA_028572035.1 Desulfobacteraceae bacterium
GGGAAACCGCAGCCCCCGACTTGTCGGGGGAATGCGGAGGGGGCAAAACTCCCCCGCAGATAAGTCGTAGAAAAGACTAGGCCGGGAGCCTTGGAGCCGAAGAAAAGACTTCAAGGACGCGTGATATAGATTCTAAGGCATTCAGCCCCGGGCTCACGCCTGGGGTCCTCTGCCGATTCTTGATAGATATGGATTTGCTTCCGACCTTAAACTAACCCTCCCCCTTTAATGACAGGCCGAGGTCCGCGGTACCTTGCCCGCCAGGAACATTGAACTGATCAGAGTCCTCAGACTAACCTCTTCCCCACTTCTTCAGATAGTCTCCAAAGATCTCCTCGTCAGTAGGGATGTATTCTTCAACGGGAACTGAAAGCCATGTATAATTGAGGAAATGCCTCCAGTTGATATTATCACTGGTCATGTTGCCGGCCCAGGTTCCACAGCCCAGACTCTCTGTCCATGGCTGGCCATTGTACCAGCTTCCAGTGTTGACAAGGCAGTGGGGCATATTGCACTCCACCCTGCCCACGTTAGTCTTTATGGCAAGTTTCTCCATGCGGTCTTCTCTGTTGGTGTGGATTGAGGCGGAATGGCCTTCACCTGAGAATTTGAGTATCTTCTTCAGACGTTCGAGCATTTCATCAAAATCGCTCCATTTCCACACGGTCAAAACAACACTTAATTTCTCACCGGAAAACATGTCTTCAGGACCAATCTTCTCCCCAATAACCATCATAAACCTTGTCCCCTCAGGAATATTGATTCCGGCCACCTCGGCAATAATGGCCGCAGACCTGCCAAAGATATCTCTATTTATTGTTTTCCCATCAGGCCACAGTGCCTTCCTCAGTTTTTCACGCTCTTCGGTATTGCACAGGTAGCCGCCTTCCGATTTCAATGCATTCATCATATCATCGTAGACGCTCTCATGAATAGCCACTGCATTTTCCGAGGAACAAGAAGTGGAATTATTAGCGGTCTTGGACCGAGCAATCTTATTGGCAGCAGCAGCCAGATCGGCTGTTTCATCCACAATCGATACAACATTACCGGCCCCGACCGTATGGGAGGGTTTGCCAGCCGCATAGACCACCTTTATGAGTGCGGCTCCACCAGTAGCCATGGAAAAATCGCACTTCGCCATAAGCTCGGATGTCTTTTCATTGCTCGTATGCTTGATACATTGAAACAGATCCACAGGCGCACCAACCTTCTCCAGTGCCTTTCTCCCGATCTCAACCGCACGATAGGAGCATTTTTGGGTCCTCGGATGGGGTGAACAAATCATGGCGTTTCTTGTCTTTAAAAGAGTCAGGCCAACGGTACAGACCGTGCCTTCGGGATTGGTGCAGGGAACCACATTGGCAACAACCCCTATTGGTTTGGCGTATATTTTCAACCCTCTCTTCTTATCTTCTTTGACAAGTCCACAGGTTTTCACGCCGCGGAAATCCCATATCGTGCCTCGTGTCTTGCCTCTTATCTTGTTTAGCTTATCTTCGTAGACACCGATTTTTCCTTCTTCAACAGCAAGCCTTGCCACGGCCTTGATGTTCTCATCTTTCTGCCACTCCCAGCCTACCGCGGCAACCACCTCATCGACCTTGTCCTGAGGCCAAAACTCTACCTCTTCAAAGGCCTTCCTTGCCCTCTGATACATCTCTTGAATGTTATCTTCCATAATCTCTACCTAACCTCCCTTTCTTCAATTAAATGACAAATAATTATAAACCCGATATCCTATTCCTTCTCCATACCCTTTGTGTAACCGTAGGGCGCCCGGGTCAGAGGGACCACAATGCGTTCCTCAGGAAGTTTGCGGTCTTCCGGGCCGTCATAGTACTCGGGTTTCTGTAACGAAAGGTCAAGAGGCTGTACGATCTTGGACCTTGAAGAGGCCCTCCACCCTTTCTCTCGCTTTTGTTCTTCGTAGGCATGGGCTACGATGCTCACGGATCTTGAAAGTGCGCAAAAAGCCAGACACTCTACTGGCTCAAACCCCATATCTACTAAGCTGGCCGATATTGCACCGGCAATATTCATGTAAAGGGTTCTCCCCCAATAATTCTTGGTGGCCTTCTCGATGGCCTGTACCATCCGAACGTGGTCTCCAGCGATACCGAATTGTTCAGCCAGCTCGATCACCCTGGGGGATCTGAGATCTTTTATATGTTGAGGATGATGCCACCCTGGAAGTACTCTTCTTTCCCCAAATAATCTCACGAATTCCAGGTCCTTCTCCTCCTTGGTTCTTATGTTCCTGCAGAGATAGTCCGCACCTTCCTCAATGCTCCATCCTTTCTCTTTTGAAAGCTTTACAATTTTAATCCAGGCCTCAGCCGCCTCATGGGCGTCCACATGTGTGAAACCGATGCTGAGGATTCCACCTGCCATAGCGGGCATGATATAACCTGCCCCAGACATCACGAACCGAGCAGAAACCGAGGAAGGTGACATGGCGTGCTCTGAAAAGATCACCAGCAATGCATCGATCATTTGCGCCACCTTCTTGGGGGGGATTTCTCCCTTCCAAACCAAATAAAGCATCTCGGCAAAACTGATGTTCCCCGCAAGCTCGTTCACGTCATACCCCCTAACGACTATCCGATCCAGAACCTTATACGAGATGGCTGTCTGCCAGTGAAAAGGCTCTCTTTCCTCAACCGCTTTCTTCTGTTCTGCCATGCGAAACTCCTTTCTCCATAGGTTTATTTACATTCAGGGTCACCTTGGGGTTTTTGGACAGTCCTTCAAATATACCCGTTTGGGATCCACTTCCTCCCTGAGAATTCGGACTTCATCCTCCGTGGGAGGTTCCACTACCCCCATATGCTCTGAAACAGCGGGCCTAAACCGAGTATTTTGGTAAACTTGGTCCACCGTAATCCCAGGCATCAATTTGGTGACCTTCAACCTTCCCGTAGAAGCGTCGATGTCCATGACGCATAGATCGGTCACCACAATGATCTCCGGTTTAGTTACCTTCAATCCCGCCTTCTTTCGTCCATCTGGACCATCAATGTATCCTGGGCTTGTAATAAATTGGACCTTGGCCGGAAAACGCCGCTTCTCATGTTGCGTAATGATAAGGATTTTAGGAACACATGAGGCAATGCAATTTGCACCACCGCTTCCCGGGAAACGCACTTTTGGGTTTTGGGGATCACCAATACAGGTGGAATTAATGTTTCCAAATTGATCAATCTCAGCCCCACCCAGAAAGCCAATGTCTACAAGGCCTCTCTGAACCAGACAGCCCAATACCTCCCTTAAGCTACCTGTTTTTATGGCCCTGTAGCCGATTATCGGATCGGCTACCGTGAAAGGGACAGAAGGAAGGATTGGATCAATCGATCCACTCTCCACGACGAAATTGATGCCGCGAGCGTGTGTTTTCTGAGCAAAGATTGCAGCTACCATAGGCAACCCTGTGCCCAGGATCACCGTGTCGGTGCTTTTGATGAATCTGCTGGCCTCAATGGCCATTAGCTCCTCTCTGGTGTAATTATCTGAATATTGTTTCTCCATATAAGCCTTCTCTTCTACATCAATCTAACCATCTCCCGCTGTAAGTGATTTAATTTTTTCACCCCTCCGCACTTCTCAATAAAATCATCAAAGGTTTCACATCCGTATACATATTCATCCAGGTATTTCTTGTATTCCTCACCCCCAGCCCGTGAACACTGCTGATAGTAATTAATATGATCAGCATCAAAGCTATAATATCCATAGGTCGCAGTGGGGTAGGCACCAAACCGTTGTTCAACTACTGCATCTATATAATGGTAAGGCACTGTCGTGTAATCAGAATTGCTCCTGAAAAATTGGGTGGAGATAATCTCTTCGCAGGAGACAATTGTGGTCTTGGACGCCCTGATAAGTTCTGGCTCATGACTCGCAATTCCTTGTATTAAGACATTTCCAATCTCATCTGCCTTTTGCACGTGAACTATTGTAACATCTGGTTCCATTGCCGGAACTAGCAGGACTTTCTCTCCTTGATTCCATGGATCATTAATTATTTCGAACTTTTTCTTGGTTGAAGCCGCTTGATAATTGAGAATATCAGAGCCCATCAGGCCTCTGACAGGGATAAAGGGAATTCCCATTTCACCTGCCAGAAACCTGGAAACCATGGTTAGATGATCATAATCTTCCGCTTCCATCCTCTTTTCTTCAATAGCCCGTTTGAATTGAAAGGTTGCGCCGAATTTTCCCTGGCCACCTAACCCGGATTCACATTTCTTCACCAATCCCGCTCCCACCATAAGATCCATATGAATGGAGAGGTTGCACCCGGTAAGTGTAAGATCTTTTTTGCCCTGTTTGATGATTTCATGGGCTAAAGCTACTGCACACCTGGAAACGTTTT
Source organism: Desulfobacteraceae bacterium (assembly GCA_028572035.1). Taxonomy (GTDB): domain Bacteria; phylum Desulfobacterota; class DSM-4660; order Desulfatiglandales; family B25-G16; genus JABXJZ01. The sequence goes on from JAPVWE010000022.1 coordinate 4,376, forward strand.
GACCTCCTATCCCAATAATGGCGCCATCGAAAACAAATCTTTCCACAGCCTCTTGAGCGCTCATTACCTTAACTTCTTTGGACACCTTAGACATTTAGAGCTCCTATTGTGGACAAAATAGATGTGAAATTATTATAAGTCAAATTAATTAAATAAATGTTTCACATAAACTATTTTTATATTATGATCCATAAGAATTCTTAAAGAAAGAGGTTAAATAATGAACTTTAATCAATTGCGGATCTTTTACTCAGTTGCCAAGAATAGCAGTGTTACCTTGGCCGCTAAAGAACTTTTTCTGACTCAACCTGCTGTCTCTATTCAAATTCATCTATTGGAAGAGGATAATAATGTGAAATTATTTAATCGGTCTGGTAAGGGAATAACGATTACCGAAGAAGGGAGATTGCTCTTATCATATGCTGAAAGAGTCTTTAATCTTTCAGATGAAATGGAGGAAGCCCTTCGGCAAATGAAATCCCTGGACAGAGGGAAATTGAAGATAGGATCAAGTAGAACCATCGGCTCTTATTATTTGCCACAACTATTTGAGATTTTTAAGCTAAAATACCCCCATATCGAAATTCAGATGGATATTAGTAATTCTTCCCGGGTGATTGAGGAGATCTTATCATTTCAGAACGATATAGGCTTCATAGGAATTGACTATTTTCACAAAAACTTGGTGTTGAAGCCCTTTATCAAAGAAAGGTTGGTGTTGATAACTCCCCCTGATCATGAACTAACCCATAAAAAGGCTATTTCATATAAGGACTTAAATGGGCAGAAGATGATTATGCGCGAGAAAGGCTCTGGTACCATGGAACTCATAAAACAAGAATTAATAAAGAATAAGGTTTCCGTAGAAACAGTAATGGAATTGGGTAGTAACGAAGCAATCAAACGAGCAATTGAGGCAGGGTTAGGCGTCTCTATCATTTCAAACAATGTGGTCAAGCGCGAGAAAGATCAAGGGAGGATAAAGGTACTCCATTTTTCAAGCAATAAAGATATAATAAGATATTTCTACATCATCTATCATAAAAACAAATATCTTTCTGATCTCTTGAAAGCATTTCTAGATGTAGCCAGAGAGTTTTCCAATCAATTTCATGAAACTATCTGAATTTGGACAGTTTCCCAATTTTTAAGCTTTTGTTGTTCTCTATGATGTTGTATACACAGTGGCAGTGAAGATGAGAGTACTTTTAACCAATGATGATGGCATATTAGCAGAGGGTTTAATCGCTCTATATGAGGAGCTAAAGGGTGATTTTGAGGTTTCTGTTGTGGCCCCTGAAACAGAGATGAGCGCAGTAGGACACGCTATTACCCTATCCAACCCATTAAGGGTTCGGCAGTTCAAAAGAAATGGAGTCTTCTTCGGCTATGGGGTAAGCGGTACCCCTGCTGATTGTGTTAAAATAGCTGTGCACGAGATATTGAAACAAAGGCCAGATATAATCCTCTCAGGGATCAACATGGGATCAAATGTGGGAATAAACATCCTATATTCGGGAACTGCCTCTGCTGCCACAGAGGGGGCCTTCCTGGGTTTCCCGTCGGTTGCTATTTCACTGAATACCAAAACTGATCCTGACTTTAGCTTTGCTGCCAGATTCTCCCGCAGGATAATCAGGTTTGTCATGGAGAACGGCCTGAAAGAGGGAACTGCCCTGAATGTAAATATACCAACCATACCCGAGGATCAGATCAAGGGTATATCCTTCACTACCCAGGATCTCGTCAGGCACAGGGATAGATATGAAAAAAGGAACGATCCAAGGGGGAATGTCTATTACTGGTTGGCCGGTGAAACACCAGTTGAAGAGAGTGTTCCTAATACTGACTTGAAGGTGCTTATGGAAAACCGGATAACCATTACCCCCATCACCTTTGATCTTACGGACCTCAAAGAGGTGAAAAGGTTGGCCTCTCTCGATTTTGATCTTTAGGAAGAAGGGGGAATATGTTCCTTTACCTTCCGGGCTATACCCTTTATCTCTTCCATATCACCCGGTTTCATCTCCCAGTTGGATACTGGTAGTCCGTCATTCTCCCATCTGGGTATGATATGTATGTGGAGATGAGGAACTATCTGGTCAGATGCCTTGCCGTTAAGCTGAAGAACAGTTACCCCCTCTGCCTTTAGTGCCTCTTTCACTGCCGTTGCACACCTCTTTACCGCTTTAATCACGGCTGCTAAATCACTTTCTGAGATCTCAAAGATATTCTCGGCATGCTTTTTCGGAGTAACCAGCATGTGGCCGCGACTTGAAGGGTTTATATCCATAAAGGCAAGGACCAGTTCCTCATCCAATACCTTGACTGCTGGTATCTCTCCGGCAATAATCTTACAAAAAATACAGTCCATGTTCCTCTCCCTATCTCTTCAAGGTTCTATAGATTCACCGCAGAGGCGCGGAGTGCGCAGAGGGTTAATTCTTTCTTTTGCTTTCCACTGAGAGGGTGGAAAGCAAAAGAACTAAATCCTGCAGGGGTTAGAAAATCTTGCAACTCAGCCATTCATCACTATCAACCCGCCATGGCAACAGACACCTAAACATCTACAGCGAAGCTGCTGAAATTTTCCCTTTGCCGTCCTCTCAACGGCAAAGGGAAAATCATCAATCTTTGCGTTCTCTGCGTCTCTGCGGTGAACGAAGGATGGATACTATCTGCAGTCAACACATTTATCCCAGAAGTCAGCCGGGATACCGTCGGTAATCTTACCGAAGTATTCTAACTGAAACCAGGGTGCAAAAGACCTTCCGCAGGCCTTGCACTTTTTCATCGGAAGGGTTCTTTCCCAGCGGACAATGGTCCTTTCTGACTCTGTTTCCTCCAGCTTGATACAATTGGTGGGACAGATATAAACGCAAGCACCACAGGCTATACATGTTTTGGGATTGATCTCCAATGGCGGGCCAACCTTTCTGTCTGATCCCCTTCCCAAGAATGTGATGGCATCAACCCCAACAACTTCACGACAAACCCTTTCGCACAACCCGCAGAGTATACAGTCATCATTATCCACCTTGAATCTGGGTTCACCAACAGAATATTCCTTAGCCAGATCCTTAATAATGGGGACACCAGGGCACCTGGCCAACAAAAGCTCGATGACCATCTTTCTGGCCCTGGTAGTCTTTTCGGTATTTGTCTGAACGCTAATACCTTCAAGGACAGGATAGTTACATGACGTGGTTAGCCTGGTTCTACCCCCTTTTGTAACTTCTACCTGACAGAGTCGGCACGCACCGTAAGGCTTTAGGGCCTCATGATAGCACAGATGAGGGATATCAAAGCCGTTATCCAGAGCAACCTGGAGAACATTCTGTCCTTTTTCCCCTTCCACCTCAAAACCGTCGATCGTAAATGTAATCATTGTTCAATAACCTTTTCCAAGATCCTATCTTTAAGCAACCTCAATTGCATCGAACTTACATTCTGTTATGCATGCACCGCAGCGTATGCATTTTTCTGTGTCAATTATGTGCGGCACCTTTTTCTCACCAGTAATGGCGTCGCTTGGGCAAACCTTCTTACATTTTCCGCACGCAGTGCATTTTTCCTCATCTATACTGTATGTTATGAGGTCCTTACAAACTCCTGCAGGACATCTCTTATCCTTAATATGGGCCTCGTATTCATCCGTGAAATACCTGATAGTGCTCAGCACAGGATTTGGTGCTGTCTGACCGAGTGCGCACAGAGAAGCCTCAGATACTACCCAACTCAGTTCTTCAAGGAGTTCGATATCTCCTTCCTTTCCCTCACCCCGGGTAATTGCATCAACGAGTTCATACATCCTGCGAGTTCCATCCCGGCACGTGGTGCATTTTCCGCAACTCTCATCCTTTAGAAAATTTAGAAAGTATTTGGCAGTGTCCACCATACAGGTCTTATCGTCCATGACAATCATGCCACCGGAGCCCATCATCGAGCCTACTTCGGTGAGTTTGTCAAAATCCACTTGTATGTCTATCAATGATTCAGGGATACATCCTCCTGAAGGCCCGCCAGTCTGAATTGCCTTAAATTTCCCATCCCCAGGAATCCCTCCGCCGATATCATAGACAATTTCTCTTATAGTTATTCCCATAGGGACTTCCACGAGTCCTGTGTTATTAACCTTTCCTACCAGGGAAAAGATCTTGGTTCCCTTACTGTTTTCAGTCCCTATATCTGTGTACCAGTCAACACCCTCATTGATAATAAGGGGCACATTGGCCCATGTCTCCACATTATTAAGATTGGTCGGCTCCTCCCATAGACCACTTTCAACAGTATGGATATGTTTTGCCCTGGGCTCACCCGCCTGCCCTTCAAGAGAGGCCATAAGGGCTGTTGATTCCCCACAAACAAAGGCCCCTCCTCCCCTATTGACTTTGATGTCGAAATTGAACCCCGTATCGAGGATATTTTCTCCTAACAATCCGCACTCTCTAAGCTGGTCTATGGCTATGCCAACATTTCTAACAGCAAGTGGATATTCATTGCGTACATAGATATATCCCTCATCTGAGCCGATGGCATAAGCGCCGATCATCATGCCTTCCAACACGCTGTGAGGGTTGCCTTCCAACAGACTTCTGTCCATATATGCACCAGGATCTCCCTCATCAGCATTGCAGATCACATAGTGTTTGTCTCCAGGGGCATTCCTGCAGGACTCCCACTTTACTCCAGCAGGAAATCCACCACCTCCCCTGCCCCGAAGCCCTGAGTTTTTGATTATGTCAATGATTTCAGGTGGAGAAAGCTCTCTAAGAACCTTACTTAATGCCTTATATCCGCCTATGGCGATATAATCCTCTATTTTTGTAGGGTCAATCTTACCGTTGTTTCCAAAAATGATCCGCATTTGGCCTTTGTAAAAGGGGACATTCTCTTCTTTTACAATCTTTTCCCCTGTCTGAGGATGAGTATATAGAAGCCGTTCAATAATATTGTTTTTGAGCAAGGTTTCAGCGATAATTTCCCCTGTATCTTCTGGTGTTACCCTCTGATAAAATATCTTCTGCGGGTTTATGACAACTAGAGGCCCTTTTTCACAAAATCCATGGCAACCGGTTGTTCTTATGTATATCCTTTCTTCCAAAGCCTGTTTTCTTAACTCAGCCCTGAAGGACTCTGTAACCTTTTCACATCCAAAGGCATGGCATCCGGTCCCGGAGCAGATAGTAATGCAGGGTTTGTCTGGATCCCTGCTACCTAAGATCTCTTCCCTGACTTTTTCGAGTTCCTGTGGGTTATTGATCCTTTTCATCACTTTTCCTTAAAGATTTTGTTACTATTCAGCCACCCCCGAACCGGAACGGGGCGGGTTTCCGAATTCCGAGGAACGGAATCCGGAACTCGGAAGCAAGACATGAAGTCACCAATTCCAATTTTCAATTTTCAATTTTCAATTTTTTGTGTCTTGGTGACTTAGTGGCTGACTTACGAGGTTTTTTTCTATATTTCTTGATGGTAGATTCAACCTTTCCTGGTGTTATCTGACCGTGATACTCATTTCCGATAACAACAATAGGCCCGAGAGCGCAAGCGCCCACACAATTGACGGTTTGCAGAGAAAAGAGTCTGTCTTTTGTCATTTCGCCAACATCAATGCCAAGATACATCTTTAACCTGTCAAGCACCCTTGCTGCCCCCCTTACATGACAGGCCGTTCCCAAACAGACATTGATGAGCTGCTTTCCCCGAGGAGTAAGGCTGAAGGTATTGTAAAAGGTTGCTATCCTGTATATCCTCGCCAGGGGCATGGAAAGCCTCTCGGAGATATGCTCCAGATCCTTTTCAGGAAGATAATTCTCTTCGTCCTGCAAATCCTGCAAAACTCCAATAATGGAGGAATGCTCATAGTCATACTTCTTTAATATCCGATCAATAGCCTTTGGACCCATTTAATCTCCTTCAGTCATTTTTATCTTTTTCCTTAATCTTTCATATTCTTCTATAACCCTTTCCTGAATCTTCTCTTTCATGCCTTCATCCAGATGCCTAAAGCGCCCTTGTATTTTCAAATAATCTTCAACAGGCCGCAGTTTTCCTGTATCTATAGAGAGTCTATAGCGACCATTTTCCACCTCATAGAGAGGAAATACGCCCGTCTCAACTGCTAAGCGACCGACCTTTATGGCCAGCTCTGGCGGCAGTCGCCAGCCTGTAGGGCAGGCCGAAAGGATATGGATATATGCTGGCCCCTTGATTCGTGCACCCTTTTTCACCTTTCCTATGAGGTCAAGGGGATAGCTTGGACAGGCCGTGGCTACATAGGGAATATCATGTGCCGCTGCGATTTCAGGCATATTTTTCTTCCAGGTTATCTGACCCGGTACGACCTTTCCTGCCGGAGAGGTCGTGGTTGATGCCCCATATGGGGTTGCTGATGATCTCTGGATACCGGTATTCATATATGCCTCATTATCATAGCAGACATAGATAAAGTCATGCCCCCTCTCTAAGGCACCGGATAGGGCCTGAACACCGATATCGCTTGTTCCCCCGTCACCTGCCATGGCAAGAAAGTTTATCCGTTTCTTAGGCACCCTACCTTTTCTCATCAAGACCTTCATGCCTGCTTCAGCGCCTGAGGCAACCGCTGCCGCATTTTCAAATGCGACATGGATCCAGGGCACATTCCAGTTAGTAAAGGGCAAGGGCGTTGACGTAACCTCCATACAGCCTGTTGCAGAGGCGACTATCGTATCTCTTCCCAGTGCCTTGCCAACAAGCCTTACACCTAAAGCCTCTGCGCAGCCCTGACAGGCCCTATGTCCCGGTGAAAAATACTCTTTTCTGTTAACCAGCTTATATGCATAGACATTGGCAGGTTCCATTACTTACCTCTTACCCCATAGTATTCAAAGTCTTCTTCCCGGGGATTTGTCTTTATCTTTTCCATAGATTTCCTGTAGATATTTTTGAAATCATCAACGGCAACATCTCTACTTGCCAACCCGCAGATAAAATTGGTGATGTTTGGCTGATTCTTCTCCTTGTAGAGAATCGAGCGCACATCGATTGCCAAGGGCCCACCCTGCCCCCCGTAAGATATGGCCCTATCAATAAC
>JAPVWE010000023.1 GCA_028572035.1 Desulfobacteraceae bacterium
AGTAGAGATGGTTATGCCTGGTGATAATGTCTCCCTGGAGATACATTTGATAACCCCAATAGCCATGGAAAAGGAACTCCGCTTTGCTATCCGGGAAGGTGGCAAGACAGTTGGTGCCGGAGTAATAAGTGATATTGTAGAATAGGAGACGGAAGCCACTATGAGTAATCAGAAGATCCGGATTCGCCTTAAGGCCTACGATCATAAACTTTTGGATCAATCTGTCTCCGAGATTGTGGATACCGCCAGGGGAACTGGAGCAAAGATTGCCGGTCCAATACCACTTCCAACGGAGATTAATAAATACTGTGTTTTGCGGTCGCCTCACGTCGATAAGAAATCGAGAGAGCAGTTTGAGATAAGGACCCATAAGAGATTGATAGATATCTTGGAACCTACACAGCAGACAGTGGATGCCCTTATGAAATTGGATCTTGCCGCTGGTGTAGATGTAGAGATAAAGCTCTAGAGGAAAAAGGGGAAGATGGCCAGGGGTATTTTGGGAAAGAAGATTGGTATGACACGTGTTTTTCATGAGAGTGGGGAAAGTGTACCTGTCTCTGTGCTGGAGGTTGGCCCGTGTTATGTAATTCAGATCAAAAGGATCGAGAAAGAGGGATATAATGCCATTCAGATAGGCTTTCAGCCAAAGAAAGACAAACGACTCAATAAGCCTATATTAGGTTGTTTTAAGGCAGCGGGAAAGGGTGGATTTGCCTTTTTGCGGGAGATAAGAGTAGATGACGTTGATTCATTTGAACTTGGACAAGAGATTAATAATGAGATGTTTAATGTTGGAGATCTGGTAACAATAAGAGGTATTAGCAAAGGAAGGGGTTTTACCGGGGTTGTCAAGAGATGGGGTTTTAGTGGAGGAGATACAAGTCACGGTTGTCGCTCTCACAAGGTTCCGGGTTCAATTGGTGCCAGCGCTACTCCAAGCAGGGTAATGAAAGGGAAGAAGCTTCCTGGCAGGATGGGTAACAAAAAAGTGACAGTCAAGAATCTAAAGATTGTTGATGTGCTCAAGGAAAAGAACCTAATCTTGGTGAAAGGTGCAGTTCCTGGCAGTAGAGGAAGCTTGCTAGAGGTAAAGACAAGTGGAGCAAAGGAGTAAATGGCCCTCATAGATGTACATAATGTAAAAGGTGAGAAGATTCTTGAACGAGATATAAGGGATGAGATCTTCACTGTTTCTATCAGAGAAGATATACTTCATCAGGTGGTGAGGGCTCAGTTGGCCGGTTCTCGTTCTGGTAGTGCCTCGACCAAAAATAGATCTGAGATAAGGGCCAGCAGTAGAAAGCTATGGCGGCAAAAAGGGACGGGTAGGGCCAGGGTGGGGGCGGCATCTTCGCCTTTGAGGAGGGGTGGTGGCGTAGCTTTTGGACCTACGCCAAGAGATTATTCATTGAAGATTAATAAGAAGGTAAGAAAGGCAGCCTTAAAGATGGCTTTGGCCGACAAATTCAAAACAGGTCAACTCATTGTAGTTGATAACTTTCATCTTGAGGAGATAAAAACCAAGAAATTTGTTGAGATTTTGGAGAACTTTGATTTGGATAATGTGCTCATTGTTACGGAGAAGCCAGATGAAAACCTTGAAAAATCTTCCAGAAACATTAAAAGCGTTAAACTCCTAAGAGCTGAAGGACTAAACGTATATGATATCCTGAGTCATAAATATCTCTTATTTGTTGAACCTGCCTTGGGGATAGTCGAGGAAGGCCTTGGTAAGTGATGGATCTTTACCAGATAATTAAGAGACCTCTGGTAACAGAGAAGGGCACAAAACAAAAGGAGCAATCAAATCAACTTGCATTCGAGGTGGACAGACGGGCTAACAAGATATTGGTTAGGAACGCTGTTGAGAACATATTCAAGGTTAAGGTTGTAAGCGTAAGGATGATGAATGTCAAAGGCAAGGAACGCAGAGTGGGAAGGAATGTGGGAAGAAAGGCAGACTGGAAAAAGGCGATTGTAAGACTTGCTCCAGGTGAGAATATCGAATTTTTTGAAGGTATTTAAGGATTGAAGATTGATGGTTTCGTAAAAAGTCGCCGGTGCTGTCATTGCGAGCGTAGCGAAGCAATCTCATTGGCTGTAACTGCTTGAAATCAGGAGATTACTTCGTCGCTTCGCTCCTCGCAATGACCGGGGAAAAGACTTTTTACGAAGCCATCAAGATTGTAAATCGAAAATCGAAGATTGAAAAATGCAAGTAAAGTAGAGAATTTCCATTTAATGTTTCAAGTTTGAAGTTTCAAAATGGGATAGATATGGCACTTAGAAAGAATAATCCAACCTCACCTGGAAGGCGATTTCAGACAGTATCAACATTTGAAGAGATTACACGCAGCAAGCCAGAAAAGAGCCTATTGAAGTCAATAAAGAAGTCTGGCGGCAGGAATTCTAATGGCCGGATAACCCTCAGACACAGGGGAGGAGGTCACAAGAGGAGATATAGGGTCATTGATTTTAGAAGGCGAAAAGATGGTATTCCGGGTACCGTGGCCTCTATAGAATACGACCCTAATAGGTCGGCGAGGATTGCCCTCCTTCACTACTTAGATGGAGAGAAGTCTTATATTTTGGCTCCAGATAGATTACAAATTGGTGATAGGGTAGAATCTGGAGCGGATGTGGAGATCAAGGCAGGCAATTCTATGCCTTTACGCAATATTCCCATAGGCACGCATATACACAATATAGAGTTACATGTGGGTCATGGTGGACAGCTAGCAAGAAGTGCAGGAGGATATGCCCAATTGATGGCTAAGGAAGGGAAGTACTCGCAGGTGAAGCTCCCCTCAGGTGAGGTAAGAATGATATTGTTGGATTGCAGGGCCACCATTGGGGAGATTGGAAATCTGGATCATGAAAATATTTCCCTTGGCAAGGCAGGAAGAAGCCGTTGGTTTGGAAGAAGGCCACACGTAAGAGGTGTAGCTATGAACCCGGTCGATCATCCACTCGGAGGCGGAGAAGGGAAATCATCAGGGGGTAGGCATCCAGTTACACCTTGGGGTGTTCCCACTAAAGGGTTTAGAACAAGGCGCAAAAGAATAAGCGACAGATTGATTATTAAGAGAAGGAAATAGGAGAGGAGAAAGTTTTGCCACGCTCAGTAAAGAAGGGACCTTTTGTGGATGAGAGTTTAATGAAAAAGGTAAAGAGGGTCGGGGAGGAGGACACACATCAGGTTATCAAGACATGGTCTCGGCGGTCCACTATAATACCGGAGTTTATTGGTCTGACTTTTGCTGTGCATAACGGGAAGAAATTCGTTCCGGTATTTATCATCGAAGATATGGTAGGGCATAAATTAGGTGAATTTTCGCCAACAAGAATATTCCACAGCCACTCTGGAGGCGATAAGAAGTCACGTTTGAAAGGGAAGAAAAAATAGAAAAAGGGAAAATGAGGCAGAATTATTGAGGATTTCTGTAAGAGATGGAAGTTAAGGCTATTGCAAAATACATACGAATATCACCCCGGAAGGTTAGATTGCTTATGAGAGAGATAAGAGGGAAAAAGGTTGAAGAGGCGCTCAACTTACTAGCATTCGCTCCACAAAAAGGGGCTCCCATTCTGCGTAAGTTAATCAATTCTGCTGTTGCCAATGCCAGCCAATATCCTGATACTGATGTTGATAACTTGTTTATAAAGCATATATTTGCTGATGAAGGACCAACGTTAAAACGATTCAGGCCAAGGGCTATGGGGAGGGCGACAAGGATAAGAAAGAGAAGCAGTCACCTGACGGTTATACTTGATGGGCGATAACAGTGAAAAAAGTGCCTAAAGTTACCGATTATCATTCATAACTTTTAGCTTTGAACTTGACAGATTGGAAGGAGGCTTTGGTGGGCCAAAAGGTACATCCAATAGGATTGAGATTAGGCATTAATAGAACTTGGAATAGCAGGTGGTTTGCTGGTTCCGAGTTTGCATCACTTGTCATAGAAGACAATGAGATTCGGAGATTTTTGAAAAAGCGGCTTTATCAGGCTGGTGTATCTCAGATAGAGATTGAGAGAGCTGCTAACAAGGTAAGGCTCAGGATTTATACATCGAGACCGGGGATTATAATAGGTAAGAGAGGGGCAGAGATAGAAAACCTCAAAAAGGAAATTGAGACCAAGATAGGACGGGAGGTTTCTATCGACATTAAAGAGGTAAGAAGGCCGGAATTGGAAGCCCAATTGGTCGCAGAGAATATAGCCATACAACTGGTTCGGCGGGTGGCCTTTCGCAGGGCCATGAAGAAGGCCGTTAATTCGGCCATGAGATTTGGTGCCAAGGGCATAAAGATATCCTGTAGTGGCAGGCTGGGTGGTGCAGAGATGGCAAGGAGAGAATGGTACAGGGAGGGTAGGGTACCACTGCACACCCTCAGAGCAGATATAGACTATGGATTCACCGAGGCCTTTACAACTTATGGGGTAATAGGAGTAAAAGTAACCATGTTTAGAGGTGAGATTTGGCCCAATAAAGGGGAATAGAAAGAGGATGGCATGTTAAGCCCAAGAAAGGTTAAACATAGAATGGTGCAAAAGGGACGAATGAGAAGGAAGGCTTATAGAGGTTCGGATCTTGAATTTGGTGATTTCGGCCTCCAGGCAACGGAGTGTGGTTTTATGTCTGCCAGACAGATAGAGGCTGCAAGGATAGCAATAACAAGACATGCCAAGAAGGGCGGTAAGATATGGATACGGGTTTTTCCAGACAAGCCGATAACAAAGAAGCCTGCTGAAACAAGGATGGGCAAGGGCAAGGGTAATTTCGAAGCTTGGGTAGCAGTAGTAAAACCCGGCAGGATCTTATATGAGATTGAAGGTGTAGACAAAAAGCTAGCTCAAGAGGCCTTTAGGCTCGCTGGTCACAAATTACCCTTTGCTACTAAATTCTTAAGCAGGAGTTCCTGACACCGTGAAGACAGGGGATTTACAGGAATTGAGTATCCAAGAATTAGTGGATCGTGAAAGGGAGTTAGCACGGGAGTTGTTTAACCTTCGATTCCAGATGGCGACAGGCCAGTTAAGTAATCATACTGTTATTAAAAAGACAAAACGGGACATCGCCCGTGTCAAAACTATATTGAAAGAGAAGGATGCCGGGAACAGTAAAGCTGGTGCATAGGATGGAGAGACGAGGCAAAAGAAGGCAGATGACGGGCGTTGTTTTAAATAACAAGATGGATAAGACCGTAAGGGTGTTGGTTGAGAGATTGGCCAAGCATAAGAAATATAAAAAGTACATGAGATACCGGGCACAATATATGGTACATGATCCCCATAACAAATGTCAGATAGGTAATAAGGTCAGAATAATCGAAAGTCGCCCAATAAGCAAGTTGAAGAGGTGGAGGGTATTGGAGATTTTGGATCAGAAGAGTGCCTAAATTTGTAAGTGCTCCGCCGCAGGCGGACTAAAGTTAAGAATAGGTTAGCTGGAATTACGGATTTAGGAATCAATAGAATTAGAGCCCAATTCACGATTAATAAAGAGCTTCTTTTGGCTCATATAGATTGTTATCTCTGGAAAAAAACCCGGTTGTCTGCTCAAATTTTAGGCACTTTAAACTTTAGCTCACTTAGAATTGTTACTATGATACAGGCTGAGACAATATTAAATGTTGCAGATAATTCAGGTGCCAAGAAAGTATACTGCATAAAGGTGCTTGGTGGGACGAGGAGAAAATATGCAAGGGTGGGCGATGTTATTGTGGTGTCTGTTAGAGAGTCCTTGCCTAATAGCAAGGTAAGAAAGGGTGATGTATTGAGGGCAGTTATAGTCAGGACAGTTAAGGAGATTAGGCGGGATGATGGCTCATATCTAAAGTTTGATGATAACTCAGCCGTATTGATCAATCAACAAAATGAACCGGTTGGAACCCGAATTTTCGGCCCTGTCGCCAGGGAGCTGAGGTCAAAAAGATTTATGAAAATTATCTCTCTTGCCCCCGAAGTACTTTAACTGCGAGATTATCCATTATGGCCAAGAAAAAGCTTCACATAAGAAAAGACGATAAGGTAATAGTAATCGCTGGAAAGGAAAAAGGAAAGATAGGCACGGTCTTGAAGATGATTACCAAAAAAGAGAGGTCCATAGTAGAGAAATTGAATATTGTGAAGAGACATACAAAACCTGGCGGTAAGAGTGCTAAGGGAGGGATTATTGAAAAAGAGGCCCCAATTCATATATCTAATCTGATGCTTGTCTGTGGAAAGTGTGCTGAGGCAACGAGGGTGGGCAAGAAGGTGCTTGAGGATGGCAATAAGGTCAGGTTTTGCAAAAAGTGTGGAGAGATCTTGGACAAGTAGACTATGTCTCGACTGAAGGAAAAATATGTTAGGGAGATTGTGCCGACCATGATTAAAGAGTTTGGTTATCGAAACGTCATGGAGGTTCCAAAGCTTGAAAAGGTGGTTCTCAACATGGGTCTTGGTGAGGCAATACATAATATCAAGGTTCTCGACTCAGCTGTAGAGGAATTAGCCCTCATTGGTGCACAGAGGCCTGTTGTTACAAGGGCTAAGAGGTCCATTGCCAGCTTCAAGCTTAGGGAAGGGATGCCAATAGGATGCATGGTCACATTAAGAAGGGAGAGAATGTACTATTTTTTGGATAAGCTTTTTAATGCAACCCTTCCCAGGGTTAGAGATTTTCGAGGTTTGTCAGATAAGGCCTTCGATGGTCGGGGTAATTATACATTAGGTATTAAGGAGCAGATCATATTTCCTGAGATCAATTATGATAAGATTGATAAGGTAAAGGGCCTTAATATTACTATTGTTACTACCGCCAAGACAGATGCAGAAGGCCGTTTTCTGCTTGAGAAGATGGGATTGTTATTTCGGAGTTAGAAAGGAGGTTGCCTTGGCGAGAAAGTCCTTGATTGCAAAGGCAAAGAAAGAGCCAAGATTTTCTTCTCGTAGGTATAACAGGTGCCCTATTTGTGGTAGAAGTAGGGGTTTTTTGAGAAAATTTGGGATTTGCAGGATTTGTTTCAGAAACCTGGCCTTACGGGGTGATATACCAGGTGTGATTAAATCCAGTTGGTAGATGGGTGGTAATGGAGATGCATAATGACGATGACTGACCCTGTTGCGGATATGTTAACGAGGATTAGAAATGCGATTATAGCCTCGTATGACACAGTAGAAGTTCCATCCTCCAAAATCAAAATTAATATAGTTAAGGTACTGAAATTTGAAGGATATATAAGGAATTACAAAATAGTTGGAGATAGCAAGCAAGATATCATAGTAATTTACCTAAAGTATAACGAGGACAAGAGCCCTGTTATTAAAGGTCTTAAAAAGATAAGCAAGCCAAGCTGCAGGATATATTCGAGGTGCAAGAAGATCCCCAGAGTACTGGATGGTTTTGGCATCAATATCATTTCAACCTCAAAGGGAGTAATGACAGATAGAGAGGCAAGAAGAATGGGGACAGGGGGAGAGATTATTTGCTCGGTCTGGTAGTTGAAGAGGGTATATGGGATGTCAAGGGTAGGTAAAAAACCGATCATTGTGCCAAAAGAGGCAGAGGTCAAATTTGATGGTGAAACGTTATCCGTGAAAGGACCTAAAGGGGAATTAAGGCGCCTTATTCATCCTAAAGTAAGATTAGATATCAGTGACTCACAAATATTGTTATCAATCTCTGATAACTCGAAAGAATCCAGATCACTTTTTGGTCTTTTTCGCTCCCTAATAGCCAATATGATCTTAGGCGTTACCGAGGGATTTGAGAAGACTCTTGAGATAATTGGTGTAGGATATAGGGTTGAGCTTTCAGGTACTCAGTTGGTATTAAATCTGGGTTATTCAGATCCTATTAGATATGATATTCCCAAGGGAATAGAGGTTCAGCTTGATCAAAGGAATAAGGTAGTCTTGAGTGGGATAGACAAGGAGTTTTTGGGGATTACAGCGGCCAAGATTAGAGGTTTTAGAACCCCAGAGCCGTACAAGGGAAAAGGGGTCAGATATCTGAAAGAAACAGTCAGACGAAAGGCAGGAAAGACAGGGGTGGCAAAAACGTAAAAGGAATGATGATTGTTACTCGTTACTGGTCACTCGTTACTCGTTCTTCACCAGTAACCAGCAACAAGAAACAAGCAATGAGTAATGGAATGATCTCTATCAAGGACAAGAGAGAGGCGCGGCTGAAAAGGAAAAAAAGGGTGAGAAAGAAAATAAAAGGGACACCCGAGAGGCCACGCTTGACTGTTTTCAAGACAGCGAGGCATATCTATGCGCAAATCATAGACGACAGCAGTGGAAAGACCCTGGTAGCAGCATCAACCACGTCTAAGGATTTTAAGTCTAAGACCAAAGGCATCAGCGGTAACACAAAGGGTGCGATATTGGTTGGTGAGACTGTTGCAAAGAAAGGGAGAAAAAAGCGTATCAAGAAGGTTGTTTTTGACAGGAATGGCTTTCTCTATCACGGGAGAGTTAAAGCGCTTGCTGACAAGGCAAGAGAGAATGGTCTAGAATTTTAGTTACTCGAAACTCGAAACTGGATAGATGGAATAAACCAACCAGTTAGATGTAAGAGTTATCAAGTTTCAAATTTCAAATTTCCAGTTTCAAATTAATAGGAGCGGCAATTGATTAAAGAAGATGAAGATGTAGAATTAATTGAGAAGGTTGTTTATATTAATAGGGTTGCAAAAGTTGTGAAAGGGGGCCGCAGGTTTTCCTTTAGCGCTATAGTAGTTATTGGCGATGGTAAAGGTATGGTAGGTAGTGGACTTGGAAAGGCAAATGAAGTGCCAGAGGCTATAAGAAAGGGAGGGGAAAGGGCTAAAAAGGATATGAGGCCAGTTTCGCTTCTAAAAGATTGTATTCCCTATGAGGTAATCGGGGTCTCTGGTTCCAGTTCTGTTCTGCTTAAGCCAGCTCGTCCAGGAACTGGTGTTATAGCTGGAGGTGCTGTTAGGGCAGTTTTAGAGGCAGCCGGTGTCAAGAATGTTGTTAGCAAATGCCTACGTTCCCATAATCCCCATAATTTGGTTAAGGCCACCGTTAATGGACTCATGTCTCTGAGAACCCCAGAGGAAATAGCAAGATCAAGGGGGAAGACCGTAGAAGAAACCCGGACCTGAGCAATAATGGATTTACAGGAGCCTCTATGAAATTGCATGAATTGATGCCACCGAAAGGTTCTAGGAAAAAGAGGAGAAGAATCGGCAGGGGAGAAGGCTCAGGAAGAGGAAAAACCGCAGGTAGAGGGACAAAAGGACAAAACTCACGTTCTGGTGGAGGAGTCCCTTTGGGGTTTGAAGGGGGACAAATGCCTCTTCACAGAAGAATTCCAAAGCGGGGCTTTACAAATATTTTCAAGAAGCAGTATGAGATTATTAACATAAAGGATCTTAGTCGTTTCAAGTCAGGTGAAATTGTTGACCAAACCATATTGTTTGAGGCTGGTTTGGTAAGAAAGGATAAGGCAGTAAAGATTTTGGGGGCAGGGGATATATCTTATCCTTTAAACATAAAGGTTAGTAAAGCCAGCAAGGCAGCAAGAGAAAAGATTGAATCTGCCGGTGGTAAGGTGGAGATAGGTCAAAAGTGATTGGCGGTTTTCAAAATATAACAAAGATCCCTGAACTTAAGAAAAGGATAATCTTCTCCCTTTTAATGCTGGCAGTTTATAGGCTTGGGTGCCACATTCCAACACCTGGTATCGATTCAACAGCCTTGGCTGCCTTCTTCGAGGCCAGAGCTGGCACCTTATTTGGTCTCTTTGATATGTTTTCAGGTGGGGCCTTAAGTAGGCTGTCGGTCATGGCCTTAGGGATAATGCCCTACATAAGTGCGTCCATTATTCTAGATCTTCTCACAGTAGTTGTTCCCCATTTGGAAAAATTGAAAAAGGAGGGAGAGGCTGGGCGGAAAAAGATTACAAGGTATGCACGCTATGGGACCGTAATACTTAGCCTCATTCAGGGCTTCGGCATATCGGTGGGCCTGGAGAGTATGACAAGCCCTTCAGGGGCCTTGATTGTTCTGAACCCAGGGTGGCCCTTTCGGCTTATGAGCATGATAACGTTAGCTGCTGGTACAACTTTCTTGATGTGGCTCGGCGAACAGATAACAGAGAGGGGTATTGGAAATGGTATCTCATTGATCATTTTTTCTGGGATTGTGGCCAGGTTGCCATTAGCTATTGGCAATTCATTCCGCTTGATGGGTACTGGAGAGATGAGTCCTTTTTTTGGACTTCTTTTGGTTGTTTTTATGATAGCCGTTGTTGGGGCAATTGTTTTCGTTGAAAGAGGTCAGAGACGCATCCCTGTCCAGTATGCAAAAAGGGTTATAGGCAGGAAGATGTATGGAGGGCAGAGCACGCATCTTCCATTAAAGGTTAATACTGCTGGTGTTATTCCCCCGATATTTGCCTCTTCCATCATTATGTTTCCGGCTACCATAGCAGGTTTCTTAAACGTGAAGCAGATTGCATGGCTTCAATTCATTGTAAGTTCCCTGGCACCTGGTCGTCTGATATATACCTTAGTTTATGTAGGTTTTATAATTTTCTTTTGTTATTTTTATACGGCCATTCATTTTAATCCCACTGAGGTTGCAGATAACATGAAGAAGTATGGCGGGTTTATCCCAGGCATTAGGCCTGGTAAGAGTACGGCGGAATATATAGACCGGGTACTCACAAGGATAACATTCAGTGGAGCCATTTACATTTCTATTATCTGTATTTTGCCTACAATCTTAGTTCAAAGACTCAATGTCCCTTTCTATTTTGGGGGAACAGCCCTTTTGATCGTGGTTGGTGTAGGTATGGATACCATCACCCAGATAGAGACTCATTTGTTGACCAGGCATTACGAGGGTTTTATGAAAAGGGGTCTAGGGAGGGTTAGATAGACCATGAAGGTTAGGGCATCTATAAAAAAGCGATGCAGGAATTGCAAGATTGTCAAAAGGAAGGGTGTGCTCAGGGTAATCTGTGATAATCCTCGGCATAAACAGAGACAGGGGTAATAATATTTTGGATTTCAGATTTCGGATTGCGGATTTAGATTATACATCATCCACCAAAGGCGGATTAAACAGGTCATAAGAGTTGGTCATCCGAAAAATTTGAAATTATTTGGTAACGTTCAAAAATTGAGGCATTGATGGTTAATAGGGTAATGAGTGTTTCTGAAAGGCGATATCTCAAAGGAAATTCCACCGTGTTCTGCAGTGGTCAAATATTTGGGGTTTGCTCCACAAAACCCCTTGGAATCTGCAAATGCTCTGTTAAAGCCCAAATATTTGACCACCTTCATCTGAGCCCTATAGATATCGCCTGAAGGAAATTGTCATTACCATAGATATTATTGAATGTT
>JAPVWE010000024.1 GCA_028572035.1 Desulfobacteraceae bacterium
GCCATGTACAGGGCCAGGGATCTGGAGGAATTAAAGGAGATGATGGCCTTTCTGATGGATGAGGGGATTGCCTATTTGATTATAGGGCACGGAAGCAACCTCCTTGTGAGGAATGGGGGATTCAATGGGATAGCGATTATCCTTGATGGAGCCTTCACTTCGATTGAGCGCACCACCCCGGCAGAGCCATATATTTCAGCAGGAGCGGGGCTACTGCTACATAGACTCGTGGATTCTTGCACTGAAAGAGGCCTTGCTGGAGCTGAATTTCTGGCTGGCATTCCAGGAACCGTGGGTGGTGGAGTAGCCATGAATGCGGGAAGTGGGGGTGAAGAGATTAAAGGCCTGATCAGGGAAGTGACGGTTTTGACGAGGAGTGGAGTTGTAGAGAGGAGAGATAGTTCGGTTCTTACATTCCAATACAGGGGACTTGATTTACATAAAGGAGAGATAATCCTCCATGCAGGACTTACTCTAAGATTCGATAAGCCTGCCTCAATCAAGAAAAGGGTCACCTCCAACATCAAGCGAAGAAAAGAGCGATTTCCTTTTGATATGCCATCTGCCGGATCTATTTTTAAGAACCCTGATGGTGACTATGCAGGCCGACTAATCGATGCCGCCGGTTTAAAAGGTAGAAGGATAGGGGGGGCGATGATATCACCCAAGCATGCAAATTTCATTGTTAATACAGGCAGGGCCTCGGCCTCTGATATAGTGGCCCTTATGGATCTGGCAAGGGTAAAGGTGAGTGAGATGTTTAATATCCAATTAATTCCTGAGATAAAGGTAGTAGGTAAGGGGTAAAGGATGAAAACAGGTTCAGTATTAGATCACCAGTCGGTAAAGAGGGATAGAAAGAGAATAAAAGGCTTCTTGCTCTTTAAGAGAACCTTAGGCCAATTAGGTTTTGGCCTGATCAAGATGTTTCTCTTCCTTTTAGTGCTTGGAGGCGTTTCTTTAGCCTTTATCTCTGTATACCAATTTCTCTCTACGTCGCCCTATTTTAGATTACAGAATATTGTGGTGACCGGGGTTAATGATGATTTGCGGGAAGAGATGATCAAGATATCGGGCATTACGGAAGTGGGAAATCTCTTAGCTATTGATCTCACTGCCATTAAGAGAAATATCGAGGGGCATCCATGGATAAAATCTGTTTTCTTAAAGAAAAAATTTCCCCATACCCTGTATATCAAAGCAGAAAATGAAGAGTCAGTGGCAATAGTACTATTAGAGGAGAAGATGTACCTCATGGATAGAGAAGGGGTTATATTTAAGGATGTTAAAAGAGATGATTGTATTGATTTCCCTGTGGTAACTGGCCTATCCGCAGGTGATCAAAAAAACGAAGCATATCTTAAGAGGGCCGCATCTTTTTTAAATGCCTTCCACCAAGAGGAGACATCATTATCGGCAAAAGAGCTATCAGAGATTCATGTAAGAGAAGATGGAACTCTCACCATCTATTTTAATAAACTACCGTTTAAGGTCTTTTTTGGGAAAGAGGATTTTATCAGAAAAACTGATGCATTAAGGCATATTATCAAACATCTCCAGGCCACTCATCGACTGTATCAGGCCAGATCAATAGATTTGGATTATGATGTTAGGGCGGTCGTTGCATTTACCGGTAGGGTGGTCTGAAGGGTGATGCGAACTTTAGGCACTTTAGATTAATAAAAGGGGGTTGGTTGCGATGGAGGATTTGGTTGTAGGCCTTGACATAGGCACGAGTAAAATATGTGCAGTGGTTGGGGAAGCGAGGCCTGATGGCATGGTAGATATTATAGGAATGGGGTCTCATCCATCTATCGGGCTGAGGAAGGGTGTGGTGATCAACATCGAGAACACGGTAAATAGCATTAAAGAGGCCATAGAAGAAGCAGAAACTATGGCTGGCTGCGAGATCAGTTCTGTCTATGCTGGAATTGCCGGAGGCCATATAAAGGGTTTTAACAGTCATGGGGTTATAGCTCTAAAGAATAGGGAGGTAGGCAAGACAGATATTGACAGGGTGATTGATGCAGCCAGGGCTGTTGCAATTCCCATGGATCGGGAAGTTATTCATACCCTGCCTCAGGAATTCATTGTAGATGATCAGACCGGCATTAGTGATCCTAAAGGGATGTCAGGCGTCCGGCTTGAGGTTAAGATACATATAGTAACTGGAGCGGTTACATCAGCGCAGAATATTATCAAGTGTGCCAACAGGGCAGGTCTTGATGTTTACGACATTATTCTCGAATCCCTTGCATCCAGTGAGGCGATCCTTACAGATGAGGAAAGAAATCTGGGTGTTGCATTAATAGATTTTGGAGGCGGGACTACGGATTTGGCGATATTTTCACAAAACTCGATAAAACATACATCCGTATTAACCTTAGGTGGTGACAACCTGACCAATGATATTACCGTGGGAATCAGGACCCCCTTTAAAGAAGCGGAAAAGATAAAGATTAAGTATGGGTGTGGCCTTACCTCACTTATCGGCAAGGATGAGATTATTGAGGTTCCCAGTGTGGGTGGCAGGAAACCAAGGACTATCAGCAGGCAATTGCTGGGAGAGATTTTAGAACCACGGGTGGAAGAGCTTTTTAACCTTATCTACCAGGAAATGATTAGGTCTGGTTATGATGATCTGGTCACCTGTGGCGTTGTTGTCACGGGCGGGTCTTCTATCCTTCCAGGTGTGCCTGAGATTGTGGAGCAGGTTTTCAACATGCCGGCCAGGGTCGGTTATCCTGCTAATATCGGGGGATTAAAAGAGATTGTCAATAGCCCCATGTATGCAACAGCAGTAGGTCTTGTCCTCTATGGGGCTAACTCACAGCAGAGAGAGAAGAGATTTAGAATAAGGGATACAAATATCTTTAACCGGATAGTATCCAGGATGAAGAGATGGTTTATGGAAGGGGATTAAATAAGGTTAAGAAGGGAGGCTAATTATGAGATACGAATTTGTTGACGAAACTCCAAGCGCCAAAATAAAGGTTTTTGGCGTTGGAGGGGCAGGGAGTAATGCAACCAATAATATGATTGCTGCCGGACTCAGGAGGGTGGATTTTATCGTTGCAAATACTGACAAACAGGCCCTTGATCTTAGCTCTGCCCTTAATAAATTGCAAATGGGGGCCAATCTAACCCATGGATTAGGGGCCGGAGCTGACCCGGAGAGGGGAGAGCTGGCCGCAGAGGAGAGCGTGGAGGCAATCAGGGCTGCTGCCGAAGGTGCGGATATGATCTTTATTACCGCAGGCATGGGAGGAGGAACAGGCACAGGCGGCTGTCCGGTAATCGCCAGGGAATGTAAGAGTGTCGGGGCCTTGACAGTAGCAGTTGTAACAAAACCCTTTGACTTTGAGGGTGAGAAAAGGATGCAAACAGCCCTGACCGGTATCGAAAGACTTAAGAAGGAGGTTGACACCCTACTTATCATTCCAAATCAGCGGTTAAGGGCATTGGGGAACAAAGATACCCCCTTTTTGGAGCTTATGAGAATGGCCGATGAAGTGCTTCTCTATGCAGTCAAAGGGATATCGGATCTTATCACTATCCCTGGCTTCATAAACCTTGATTTTGCAGATGTCAAGAGGGTCATGGAACAAATGGGAACAGCCATAATGGGTACAGGGAAAGCCAGTGGAGAAAATAGGGCGCTTGAGGTAGCCCAGATGGCGATTAACAGCCCCCTGTTAGAGGATATCTCAATTGATCAGGCAAAGGGTGTTCTCATCAACATCACCGGTTCTACCAAGATGACTATGGATGAGGTTATGGAGGCATCTTCCTTTATAAAGGATGAGGTCCACGTTGATGCAGAGATTATATGGGGTATGGTCTTTGATGATAATATGGACGATGAAATGCGGATAACCGTTATTGCTACTGGTATAGGTGGGAGCAGGGAGAGAAAGGTTATTAATCTGAGGGATCTTAACCCTGAAGAAACACAGGAGGGTTGGACAGTAAGGTTAAAGGATGATCTTGATAAGCCAACATTCCAGAGGCGGTTAGCCGGGGAAAATGATGACATGCTTACAAAAGAGACACGTT
Source organism: Desulfobacteraceae bacterium (assembly GCA_028572035.1). GTDB lineage: Bacteria > Desulfobacterota > DSM-4660 > Desulfatiglandales > B25-G16 > JABXJZ01. The sequence goes on from JAPVWE010000024.1 coordinate 4,057, forward strand.
TAAACTCTGGAAAAAAGGGCATACTCCATAAGCTCTTTCAGAAGGAGGATCTTGAATATCCTACCTTCTTAAGGAAGCAGGCGGATTAATTAAGAATTGAAGATTGAAAATTCGTAACATTTTAGCTCTTCGAAAACTACTCCTGGCCTTTACTCAAGGCCAAATAGTTACCCTTGGTGAGACGCATGAGCATGGAGATGTCTTTTTATTATCTCATGCCCTCTAACAGGGGGCCTCAGCGTGCCGCTTCAAACCGTGCGCACGAGCAACTCGTCATTGTCTTCTAGGGCCTTTGTCCGTGTGCGCTAGTTTGAAGCGGCCTACCGACTAGTCTTTGTGAGGGCATGGTAAAAAAAGACATCTCCATGCTCATTCACCAGTTAATTTCAAAGAGCTAAAATGTTACCAATTTTTTAAGATTAGGATCATGACTTGGTAAGATTGTCAATAAAAAAGTGGTCGATTTTTTTATGTCAATTTTTCTATTGACAATCTATAAAGCTTTTGATTATAAGCAACCAATTACTTTTTCAAAGAATCAGCCAATTCTAATATTCAAGGAATAACCACTCAAAATGGTCTGCCCTCAGCTTTGGGTAAAAGGCAAGAGAGACCTAAAAAGGCATAATTTTTGAAGACTGACAGGGGATTATTATTTTCCTGAGGGAGGAGGTGAATGCAACCACATTATTTTTTTGGATTTACTCCTTAAAATCACAAAACAGTTAGTAAAAGGAGGCACAGATAATGGCTTTTGAACCAAAAGAACCACAAAAGAAATTAAAATATAAAGAGCTTCGGATTTATAGTGATGAAGAGTTAAATAACTACACAGAAGAAGAGCTCAAGGACTTCAAATGTAAGCATGATATTCCGGATCTGGATGAATTGGAAAAAGGTCCCTGGCCCAGCTTTGTGGCTGATGCAAAACGAGAAGCCTTGCATCGAAGGAAACTTGCCGAGGATCGAATGATGGTTGGTAGGGATGTGGTCGAAGATCTGATGGGGATATTGCAGCTCTCATTTGACCATGGAGAGACACACTGGAAACATGGCGGCATTGTCGGTGTTTTCGGTTATGGTGGTGGTGTAATTGGCCGGTATTCCGACGTTCCGGAACAGTTTCCATCCATTGTCCACTTCCATACCCTGCGTGTCAATCAGCCCAACAGCAAATTCTACAACACAGACTATCTGAGGACCCTTTGCGATCTATGGGAGTATCGTGGCAGCGGTATGCTGAACATGCATGGTTCAACCGGTGATATCATATTCTTGGGAACAACAACCGAGCAGCTGGAACCGGTTTTCTACGAGCTGGGGCATGTGTTGCAACAGGATCTTGGTGGATCTGGATCCAATCTGCGTACCCCTTCCTGCTGTTTGGGCAAAGCACGGTGTGAATGGTCGTGCATTGATACCCAGGATATGTGCTACGAACTAACCCATTTTTACCAGGATGAGTTGCACCGCCCGGCGTTTCCTTACAAATTCAAGTTTAAGTTTGATGGATGCCCCAACGGTTGTGTGGCCTCTATTGCCAGAGCAGATATGTCCTTTATTGGAACCTGGAAGGACAATATCCGTATCGATCAAGAGGCTGTCCAGGCCTATATTGGAGGTGAACTGAAACCTAACGCTGGTGCCCATAGCGGAAGAGATTGGGGTAAATTTGATATTCAAAAGGAGGTCATCAATCTTTGCCCGACCAAGTGCATGTGGATGGAAGATGGAAAGCTCATGATCGACAACAAGGAATGTGTCCGTTGTATGCACTGCATCAATGTCATGCCCAGGGCCTTGAGACCGGGCAGTGATACGGGGTGCAGCATCCTGTGCGGAGGCAAGGCCCCTATCCTGGAAGGTGCCCAGATGTCGATGTTGACCATTCCTTTTATGAAGTGTGAGCCGCCCTATGACAATATTAAAGATGTTGTGGATAAGATCTGGGATTGGTGGATGGAAGAAGGCAGGAACCGTGAGCGCCTGGGCGAGCTGATCCAACGTCATGGTGTTCCAAAATTCCTGGAGATTCTCGATATACCGCCAATGCCACAGATGGTAACAGAGCCAAGGAGCAATCCCTACATCTTCTGGAAGGAAGAGGATGTAGAAGGCGGATGGAAGCGTAGCATCGAAGACTACAGGGCAAGACATAAGAGATAGGAGGTAAGAATCATGGCATTGTCTACAGAGAAACTCGGGCGATACAACCCGGATAAACCTATGGAAAATAGGATCACAGACCTCGGTCCCAGGCATTTCTGGCAGTATTTCCCTCCCATTATCCAGAAGAATTACGGGAAGTGGCTTTATCACGAAATCCTGGAGTCTGGTGTTCTGGTGCATGTCTCAGAGACCGGGGACAAAGTTTACACCATTAGGTGTGGCGGCTGCCGGTTCATGACTGTTCAAAATATCCGGGAAATCTGCGAAATTGCAGATAAGCACTGTGACGGCTATGTGCGTTTTACTACGCGTAATAACATTGAATTCATGGTGGACACTCCGGAAAAGATGGAGGCCTTGAAAAAGGACCTAATGAGCAGAAAGCATGTCTCTGGCAGCTACAAATTCCCCATCGGTGGGACAGGAGCCGGGGTTACCAATATTGTCCATACCCAGGGCTATATCCATTGCCATACACCAGCCACCGATGCCTCATCTATGGTGAAGGCGGTTATGGACGACCTTTTTGATTATTTTCAAGGGATGACCCTTCCGGCCCAGGTAAGGGTGTCCATGGCCTGCTGCCTTAATATGTGCGGTGCTGTCCACTGCTCTGATATCGCGTTGCTCGGATATCACAGAAAGCCTCCTATCGTTGACGACGAGGTTCTCGGTGGTGTTTGCGAAATTCCGCTGGTTATTGCTTCCTGCCCGACCGGTGCTATCTCACCATCCAAGACCGAGGATGGCAAGAAGACAGTGAAGATTAAAGAAGAGCGCTGTATGTTCTGCGGTAACTGCTATACCATGTGCAGTGCTGTGCCGCTGACTGACAAGGAGGGGGACGGTGTAACGATTCTTGCCGGTGGAAAGATATCCAACCGGATCACCACCCCCAAGTTTTCCAAGGTGGTGGTTCCGTTTCTGCCCAATAACTTCCCCAGGTTTCCCGAAGTCTGTGACACGGTGAAAAGGATTGTCGAGGCATATGCTGCCGATGCCAATAAATACGAGCGCCTCGGTGACTGGGCCGAGCGGATCGGTTGGGAGAAGTTTTTCGAGAAGTGTGATATTCCTTTTACCGAGCATCTCATAGATGATTATCGACTTTCATATGACACTTACAGGACTTCTACACAATTTAAATACACAGAGGCGGCCTGGGAGGTATCAAGGGCAGCAGGTGGTATTGAATAGGTACCCATAATTTGGTAAAGGAGTAGTCAAATGGAAGAGATCAAAAAGGCTATTTTGGATTTTGCTGAAGGGAGTAAAAAGACCAAATTTTACTTCAGTGATATAGCAAAGGCGGTACACAAGATTCTTCCTGACGCCAAGTCCAGAGAGATTAAAAAGGCGGCGACCGCCCTGATTAATGAGGAAAAACTGATCTATTTCTCTCTCGGAAGCACTACCATGTATGGCCTCAAAGGCAGAGGGATAACTGAGGACCATTAGATCCCAAAACGGCTGAAAGCCAATCGTGATTAGATAACATGAGAGGTCGCTATCCCGAGTGGATTGCGGCCTCTTCTCATATTGGCCCGATGGCTTTAACGTCATGAGCCGCCACGAGTTTAAGACCAGAAAGATCACAAAAGGCACGGACATTTTAGATGGATGTTAAAAAAATACCTCAAGATGCAGAAGAGTTTATTGCAGAGCAAAAGAGGATTTTGACAGAAAATCCGGAATGCGCAAATGCAAGCTATAATTTAGGTGTTGCCCTTATACAACAGGGAAAATTGGATGAGGCAATTGGAGCCTTTAATGAGGCCATCGCCACCAGCGGACGGATGTTCGAGGGTTATGTCAACCTGGGTTACATCTATTTCAAAAAGGGGGATCTGGATAGGGTAGTCGAGGCCAATTTAAGGGCCATAGAGATAGAGCCAAGATATGCAAGGGGCTATGTGAATTTGGGTTTTGCCTATCTTCAGATGTCCAGAACCGAAAAGGCTATTGATGCCTTGGACAAGGCCATAGAGTTGAATCCAAAGGCTGTTCAGGCATGGAGTAACCTGATAAATGCCTATCTCCAGAAAGAGGATGTGGAAAAGGCTATCGAGACAGGACAAAAATTGGTGGAGATGGCACCCAATTTTGCACTTGGGCACAACAATCTTGCCTTTGCATATTATACCAGAGGGGACTGTAAAAAGGCAATCGAGCATGTGGACAAGGCCGTTTCGCTCGGATTTGACGTCCATCCAGAATTCCTGAAAAAACTGGAACCCCACCGCCAAACATGAACTTCACCCACCTGTTTCAACGTTATGAGCTCTTAGTAGCCAAGGCGGATCAGGCCTTTCATAAAATGCAAAAAGAATACGGGGCGCATATCAAGTGCAAACTCCATTGCTCCGATTGCTGCCACGCCATATTTGGCCTGTTTCTGATTGAAGCAGCTCATCTTCAGCAGCATTTCAACCAGTTGGCCAGGAAAGAAAGGCAGGCAGCCGTCCTGAGGGGGGAAAAGTCGGAGAAGGAATATGGGGAATTAGAAAAGAGACTAAAAACCTATGGAAATGATCCGCAAATGGCATCTTATTCCATAGGCAGAGAGAGGATTCGGTGTCCACTTCTGAGCGATCATCAAGAGTGCACCCTTTATATCCACCGCCCAATCACATGCCGCGTCTATGGAATCCCACTTGTGATCCAGGGCAAGGCGCACGCCTGTGGGAATGCGGGGTTCAAGGATGGTGAGTCTTATCCCAGCTTTAACCTTGACGAGGTTCAAAGAGAACTCTATCTTCTTTCCAGGGAGCTTTTGGTAAGGGCTGGGAGGAAAGACCTTGAAAGGGCATCGCTGTTGATAACGGTGTCCAAGGCCATTAAAACGCCGTTTAAAGTCCTTATAAATGAAGCCCTTGGATAATCTTCATAATAGCTTCTCAAGGGCCTCGGATGCTACTTGGCCCACCGTTTTTTTCTCCAGTTTCCCATTCTCATAGAGGTCTATCTCTGGGGATTCATCCCGGAGCTTTTCCAGATCTTCCAGGGCTTCACGAGCTCCAAGGTTACCCAGAAGCCAGGTAGTATAACCTCGGACCAATGGATCGGGATCCCGCAGAAAGGGGATAAAAAAAGTGGGGACCTTGAGGATGAGATCCGGTCTTGACTTTGCGATCTTTCCGATCGCCTGAAGGACCTGGGCTCGTTGTGTTTTATCATCCAGGAACTGATAAAGCTGAGGGATGTATCCCGCAAACAATTCGGTTTTATGGCTGATAATTTCCCCAATGGCTTCAAAGGCCCCCCAACTTGAGGCGGCTGTATCCATAACGGAGGTAAATAACCGCTGAAGGAGCTTTGAAATGGCTCCTGAATCTGTCTCGGCGATGGCAGCAGATACCTGACCCAAGATTTCGGCCGCCCTCTGGCGGAACAGATCATCCCCGGAATAGAGAAGCCGTTGCAGGTTTCTGATTATTCTTTTATCTTCGCGCGCAATACTCAGAATTGGATCAAGGCGAAATTCTTTTACAATCCCCTCAATCTCTTTTTTTGATAGGGATCTTTTACTGGAATGCTTGAGCTGTAGCTTGGGTGAAACAGGTGTGGCCTTCTCCAGCCTTTTCCGGACACCATCGGAGGTGACCTCTTGAACATCCTCATGCAGTCTGATGAAGAAAAGGACACCAGATATCCGCCTGCCTTCAAGGAATCCTCCGGGAACAATAAGATGATTTAAATAGTCATATTGCTCAACTATGGCTTCACGGTAATCCTCTCCGGGTAAAAGGTTCCATGCCAGATCCCAATCCATATCACACCCGAATACCAGGGCTTCGATCATAGCAGAGCCTAAATTGTGCCCAGTTTCATCGCATGCATAAACAGCACCACAGGAGCACGATCCAACCGGCATCTCCACTGGTCTACGGGTGCTTAATTCCTTGGGCCTTTCAATAAGCATTCTACAGAAAGGGCAAGTGGGTCTTTTGACAAACCCTTTTCCAAATAATTTGTTTTCGAACATATCTGATTAACTAAACGGCTTGAAAATTCAACAACTGAAGCGCAGCGGAGATAGGTTTTAGGAATCCAGGCTGAGACTACATGACACCTCGTCATATTCAAAGTCTACAATTTCAAAACAGCTGTTATTTCGTCGGTCCGGGTAATTCCAAGGTTGTACATTGATTCGAGGGGCCGCAGGATTTTGTCGTTATTTTGGGGTGTTTCCCTCCTGGTCCTGCACCTATGACATAGCTGGTCCTGCCGACCACGCGCTCAAAAGATCGGGATTGGCACTCGGGGCAAGTTATATCCGTTTTTTCATCTGAATTGAGAAACAATTTTTCAAACAGGTTACCGCATTCAAGGCATCTAAATTCAAAGATTGGCATTGTTTTGCTCCTCTTAGCTTATAAGGCAAAATATCTTTAAGAATTATGATTTGAGTGTCAGGACTTACTGAATTTGACTTTTCTTTTAATTAACGCCTCTTTATCTATACTATAGTATTTTATTACAATTTTGGCTATTTAATTTAGATCTTCACCATATTTTAATCTTTTTGGTAATATTTAAAGCTTGAGGCAAATCTAAGATTTGATTAAATCACCCTCCAAAAGACTAATGAATACTCACCGCCCGTTCGTTTCTCTCACTTGACCCCCAGTTACTACGGAGAGCACATAATTGTTTGTATTGAACATAACAAAGAAGGGTGCACAAGGCTCATGAGGTCTTTTCTGATGTGACTGGTGGAAGGTCGCCGTCCTTTTCACGACTTATCAGCGGGGGAAACCGCAGTCCCGCCTATTGGGCGGGAAATGCGGAGCCCCGCTTATATTAGCGGGACGCAGATAAGTCGTAGAAAAGACCAGGCCGGGAGCCTCGGAACAGAAGAAAAGATCTCATGACCATCCTACACCTTTCTCGGTTATGCCCAATGCAAACAATAATATGCTCTCCTTAGTAAGTCATAAAAAGGAGGTGTTGGAATGGCTATTAAAGGGATTGAACACCCAGCAGGGTGGCTTGAGACC
>JAPVWE010000025.1 GCA_028572035.1 Desulfobacteraceae bacterium
GATTGCGGAGCCTGTTCCGAGCACAGCGAGGAATCTCAGTTTCCGTGATGTCAGGTATCATACTTCTTAGTTGTAAAGGAAAGGCTCCGGGTTTGCTTCGGCTCCGCCTCGCAACCGCTTCGCTCCTCGCAATGACCGGTGTAAATACTTTTTACGAGACTATCAAGATTAAAGAATTTCAAAAAAGAAAAAACCAGAAAGGAGTTTTCATCGCTTCTCTCACATAAGCCTTTCTGGCTTTTGTCAATTTGTCTCTCTTTCCGTAGCTTCTTGCTGGAATCTAATAAATCATTTAAGGCAGTATAGCATTGATTGTCAACAAAAATTGACATTTACTGTCTCTGCCTGAAAGATAAATAAAGAAAGGGATATAATAAACTTAAGATGCTCAGAATTGTAATAGTTATAATACATGTGGTAATAGGAAAACAAAAGCTGAATCTTTCTTTCACGAAAACAACATCACCAGGAAGCCTGCCAAGGCAGGGAATTTACATAGTTATTTGATTTTATAAAGATATCTCGATAGTATAGGAAATCCCATTTTTCGCTCCCTCCCAAACCCTGCCCCTTGTCGTAGATCCCGCCTTCGGGGAAGGGGGAGGGCAGGGTGGGGGTGGTAACTTGATATTGTCAGAAATTGATTGACTATTTATATGGAGTCGAACAGGTGCTCTGCCCAAAGTAAGGGGATACAGGAACAAGAAGATAATGAAAATAAAACTTACAAGGCGTGTGTGGATCCGAACGATGATTTATTCCGGATTTGCCACAGTATGCGGTGTTGGATACATTTCAGCAAAGAGGCTTGAAGTCGTCCGATTGGTCGTACCCTTAGCTGGAATACCCAAGAAGCTCGATGGGCTTAAGATCGGTGTTATGGCCGATTTCCATGCTGGCCTATTTACCAGATTGGAGGATATAGTCTATTCCGTCAACCTCATCAGCAGGGAAAAACCTGACCTTATAGTTCTCCTGGGAGACTATGTGGAAGGTGGTGTTTACCGTCGGCCCAACCCAGAGAAGGTAGAAAAGGAGGCCTATGTCTTTGATGCCTTAAGGAACTTAAAGGCCCCCTTTGGAGTTTATGCCGTTCTTGGTAATCATGATCATTGGACAGACGCAGATCTGGTCAGGGAGAAATTATCAAACCTGGCCATCCCTCTACTTGATAATCAGAACACTGTCTTGGACAATGGTCTGGCTTTGGCAGGTGTTGATGATTTTTGGGAAGGGCCTTCTTTTCCCTATAAGGCATTAAGAGACGTTGGCCGGGAATCTGTGATTATCCTGCTTTCCCATAACCCTGATGTCAATCTTCAGCTCAAAGGAGATGATAGGGTAAGGCTTGTTTTATCCGGGCATACCCATGGGGGCCAGATAAGGTTACCGTTAATAGATTGGGCACCATGGATTCCCTGCTCCATGAAATATAGGGGCTCCTCTGGCCTCATTAGGGAAACAGGGAGGAGGTGGACTTTTATAACAAAGGGTGTTGGAACCTTCTTAATTCCGGTAAGATTGAACTGTCCGCCAGATGTAGGGATACTGCGTTTGAGGAGGATATAAATCTTTGGTAAGGTTCAAAAGCTGTGGCATCCTACATTACAAATATGGCGATAGCATCCTCCTCAAATTCCTGACAGATTGGACTTCCCATGGCGACGACAACCTCACTGGGCTACCAACTTTCGACAACTTTGGATACTGTTGCCGGAGATGCCGATCATCTGGCCTCAGCCCTCTTGTTGAAAGAGGAAGGAGGTGGGAAAGATTTGAATCGGGCTACTCAAAGAGAAGGGTTTATGATCCACGAGAGGTTATAACGAAATTTGCTTGGACTGAGGGGCCTTTGCGTTTGTATCTGTCCAGAAGCCCTATCCAGCTCACCGTCAGGGATATGGAGCCGAAATCCTGCTCTACCTTGCCTTTGAGGATATAAGGGCGCATCTCATTGAGCATGGGGCAAAACCTGTTGTATACCTTTGGAAAGAACACGGTTTCATAAAGGCCGGTGGTATCCTCAAAGGAGACGAACTTCATGGGCTCCCCATCCTTTGTATGCACCGTCTTCCCGGTTACCAGCCAACCGATGGTGGTCACCCTTTTGCCCACATGGGCGTGGAGGTCCCGTGCCCTGACAAAATCCAACCCTTTCAAGATACCCTCGTATCGGTCGAGGGGGTGGAGAGAGAGGAGAAAGCCCAGGGTTTCCAACTCATGTCTCAGCATGAGGGTTTTTGGGTAAGGAGCTTGCTTCAAGGAAGAAGAAAGAATAGGAGTGGAAAAGAGGGTAGGGGTCTTTCGAAGGGCCTGCCACATCAGAGAGGGCCTACTTAACCCATGGGCGATGCTGTCAAGGCAGCCCGCCTTAATCAGGATCCTCACATCCTGAAAGTGGAGATGGCGGCCAACTCTTAGCAGAAAATCCTTAAAATCAGTGAAGGGACCGTTTTTGGAACGCTCATGAATGATGAGCTCCCGACCCTCACGGGATAGGGCCTTTAACTGCATGAGACCGACCCGGATCTCTTTACTCCGGCCGGTATATTTGATCTCACTCTGGTTGATATCAGGAGGCAGGATCTTGAGCCCCATCCGCCTCGCTTCCGAGAGATATCCAAATGTGGAGTAATAGCCCCCGCCGTTGGAAATGACAGATGCCATGAACTCGGCCGGATAATGGGCCCGGAGATAGGCGGACTTGTAAGCCACTAAGGTATAGCTGGCCGAGTGCGGTTTACAGAAGCTGTAGCCGTCAAAGCCCATCATCATCTGCCAGACATCCTCTATCACTTTAAGGATGACACCCCGCTCACGAGCCCCCCGAACAAATCGGGCATAAAAATCACGAAGGCTCTTCTCCCTATGCTTCTTGCTGACCACCTTCCTCAGGGTATCCGCCTCCGCAGGATCAAATCCGGCCAGGTGCATGGCTGCCTGGCTCAACTGCTCCTGAAAGACCATGATGCCCAGGGTCTCCTCCAGGACCGGCCGTAAAAGGGGGTGGGGTGTGTCCCAGGGCTGGCCGTGGAGCCTGGATACCCATGTGTGTATGCTCCGGTTTGAGGCTGGCCTGATGATGGAGGTGACCACCACATTGAGACGGAAGTGGTCCAGCCGTGAGTAGCCCTCAAAGGTAAAGCCGGAGCTGACCTTTTTCAGCACCTGCCTTGTGGCTGGGCTCTCAAAATAGAAGACACCAAAGGTGTTACCCTGGTAAAAGATTTCTACGGCTCTAAGGTCATTGATGGGGTTCCAACTTGCGTAATCGATCCGCCGGCCATAGTTTCTTTCTACCAGATCGAGGGCATCCCGGATGACGGCAAGGCTCCGGTTGCCCAAGATATCTATCTTGACAAGCCCTGCCTGCTCCACCGAATCCTTTTCCCACTGGAGCACCTGCACCCCGCTTGCGGAGATTTCCACCGGGCAGTAACGGCGAACCTCATCGGGCACGATCACCAGACCGCCGCAGTGGACGGAGAGGTGATTGAGGTGATCCTCAAGCTGGACCGCAGCACATAAAATATCATCCCAGGGCTTCTTGAACTCGATCCCTCTCATCTTGGGATGATCTGCCAGTTCCTTCCAGATTCCCTTCAACTGCCAGCCAAAACCGATTTTGCTGGTGACCCGGCTGATCTCTGCGTCTGTGAGGCCGAAGACCTTTGCCACCTCCCTGATAGCAGACCTGGCTCCATAGGTGTTATGATTGGCGACCATGGCGGTCCTTCGGTTTCCGTACTTGGCAAAGACGTAGTCAATAACCTGATCCCGTTCGTCCCATGCGAAGTCCACATCAATGTCCGGAGGATCCATTCGTCCCGGGTTTAAAAAGCGCTCGAAGAAAAGCTGGTGTTTTATGGGATCCACATGGGTGATCCCTAAGGCGTAGGAGACGATGGATGCCGCGGCGCTTCCCCGGCCGCATGATCGGCGAGCCCTTCTGGTAATATCGGCCACCACCAGAAAATAATGGGCAAAGTTTTTCTCTCGGATGATCTTCATCTCGTAGTCCACCCGCTCTTTGACCGCCTGGGTAAGTTTTCCATACCGCCGCGTGCAACCCTCTACGGTAGCCCGGTAGAGAGTCTCGTAGGCCTCTCTGTCCGTCATCTGCTCGAAGCGGGGGAATATGATGCGGTCAAAATCCCAGCTCATAAGACACCTTTCGCTCACCTCAAGGGTATTCAGGATTGCCCTGGGGGCATGGGGAAACTGATCGATCATGGACTGGGGGGCATTCAAAAAATTGTGCTCCCGGCAAATGTCCTGGCATCTTAGGCGGGAAAGCTTGCTGTTCAGGGCTACGGCCCGAAGAATCCGGTGAAGCGGAAACTGATCCTCCCTGATCAGATAGACCCGGTTGGTGGCCAGAGGGGGGATGCCGCTCTTACGGGAAAAGGCATAACAGCCAGCCATGTTGTAGCCCGGGGACATCTCCACAAAGAGGTCCTCTTTTGAATCTCTTTTAAGGGCCTTGAGCAGCGTGAAATCGTCAGAAAAGATGAGGAGTCCCTTACGTCTCTTCCTCAGGGATTTGATGAGGTCGAAATCCTGATGGCACTGGCGGTCTGAGATAATGCGGCAGAGGTTGGCATACCCCTCATGGTTTCGGACCAGCAACACAGCCCGGTGCTCATCGGCCGTAAGTTCGCTGCCCACAATGGGCTGGATACCCACCTCCCTGGCCGTCTGGATAAAATAGAGTAGTCCGTACAATCCGTTGGTATCGGTCAGGGCCAACCTATCCATGCCCTGCTCTTTGGCGGACCGGCAGAGTTCTTCAATGGTGCCGAGACCCCAGCCCCGGGAATAGTGTGAATGGACATTAAGATGGACAAAAGAGTTCATAGCTTATAGCTCATAGCGTACAGGCTTACGGCATAAGATGAACAAATGACAAATGTCAAAGCTCAAATGAATGACAAAGCCCAAATGCCAAAAAAAATGATACACGGATACCTCCCCATGGAGTAGGCAGCGCACATGATGCACACCCATGAATGTCAAATCACAAAGACCAAGGTTTCCACCGAAGGGGAACCAGATGCCGAATCCAGAATCTCAAAGGAAGAATTTTTGGCATTGAGTCATTGAGTTTTGATTTGTCATTTGGATTTTGTCATTTGACATTTTTTCTCGGTTTGCACCATGGAGTGGAAGCACTCGTAATGGAGTAACAGATGTTATCAAGCTGGCCTGCCGTACTTGATTGCTTCATCTCCATACCTCTCCCTGATGCGATTCAGGGCCTGGGTCATCTGGGTCTTTTTCTCCGTGATAGGAGACCGTGCAGGGAAAAGAGAGAGCTGTGAGAAGGGAGGTGAAAAATCCTGAAACCACACCTTCATGAACCTGACCCTCACCCGGCGTCGGCAGGCCCTTAAAAAGATCCTCTCCAGAGGTGCGTAGAGGTCGAAATCCCAGAGACTCACATGGGGCAGATTGATCTGGCGTATGATCTCTTCCTGGTCAGTATACCTGAAGATCAGCCCTGCCTTGCGGGGAAACAGTGTCCTGCTCAGAAGCTGATGGGAGCACCTCTCCACCAACCTGTAGAGGACTCCCAGCAGTTTCTCGTCATCGTTCTCGTCCCGGGGAAGGGTGACCTCTTCGGCTACCGTGGGCTCCATGCGGGGAGGATAAACCGGGGTAGGGTCTATGCCGAGGGCCCGCTGATGGATCACATAGGCCTGCCGGCCAAAAACAAGCTTCAGAATTCCCATATCGAGGGCAGCTACCTCCCGGACCAAGGAGATATTCAACTCTTCCAGAAGGATTCTTCTGCGAATATGGCCTATACCGGGCAGGATACTTGCCTTCAGGGGGGCCATGAACAAGGACTCCTGACCGTGATCCACATCCAGTACCCCTTCGGATGATACAATCCTGGAGGCGATGCTGGAAACCATCTTGTTGCCGGCCACGCCCACCATCCCCGAGAGACGTAAATGCTCCTTGATTTCCCGTCTGAGACGGCTGGCTGTTTCTTTTGCCCTCCCCCAGAGACGCTCTGTCCCTGTCACATCCAGATAGATATGTCCTGGCCGGGAGGGTTCCCAGAGAGGTGTATATTGCTTTACCACCCTGGCCAAGACCTTGCAGGCCTTTCCCGTGAGATCCCGATTGGGGGGTAAGACAGTCAGATCAGGGCAGAATTTCATGGCCTTCCCAAGGGGCATGCTCTTAAAAATGCCCTTCCTGCGGGCTTCGGGTGAGACAGAGAGGATAAGCGCCCGTTCTGAGTGAGGCGGGGCCACGGCTACAGGGCGATCCCTGAGCTCTGGCTGGGAGATACGTGCCACAGCAATGGGAAAAGCGGGTATATGAAGGTGGATAATGTGGCGGTACATGACTCAAATTCTGCAATATGAAGTAAGCAGTAGGCAATAAGCACCACCCAAACTTCTTAATTTAAGTGCCTAAAGTTTATGGTATAAAATAAGTCATTAAAGATTTTTTCATTCTTAACTTTGATGGCTTCGTAAAAAGTCGCCGGTGCTGTCATTGCGAGCGTAGCGAAGCAATCTCATTGGCTGTAACTGCTTGAAATCAGGAGATTGCTTCGTCGCTTCACTCCTCGCAATGACCGATGAAAAGACTTTTTACGAGACTATCAACTTTAGCTCACTTTAGGCATTTTAGGCACTTTAGTTCACTTATAATGCCTTATAACCCCCACGACCCTTCCCTCGATTCGGAGATCTCCCTTTCTGACGATGATGGGTTCCATACCTGTATGGGAGGGGCGGAGTTCAACATAATTTTTGCGCCTGTAGTATTTCTTAACGGTCGCCTCATTGTTGATCAGGGCCACGACGGTCTCTCCGTTCTCGGCCGTCGGCTGCTTCCTGACCACGATGAAATCCTCGTCCAGGATCCCATCCTCTTTCATGGAATCCCCTTTGACCTGGAGGACAAAGTGGTCCCCCTGTCCTATCATGGATGAGGGGACTTCAATCACATCCATGTCTTCCACCGCCTCGATAGGTTTTCCCGCGGCCACCCTTCCCATGAGGGGAAACTCGAACCGCCTGGTTTCCACAGGGCTGATCACCTCAATGGCCCGCTTCTGGTTCTTTTTGCGGGGAAGGCGGATATAGCCTTTCCGTTTCAGGGCCTTGAGATAGGTGGTGACCGTGTTGTAAGAGGTGAAGCCGAAGTGGGAACATATCTCTTCAAAACTGGGGGATCGGCCCCAGTCATCCATATAACGAGATATATATTCCAGAAATGCCTTCTGTTTTTCCGTCAGTTTCATGTCTTCCTCCCCTTAATGACAGTAAAACTTACAGTTTTATAAATATAAATACTGTAAACTTTACTGAAAGTCAAGCAAAAAAATAGCAAAATTTTTAAAAATCTGATAATAATTCTCAACTTATCCTTTCTGCTACTTGCAGGATAATTTCTACTTTTGCATAAGGTTCCTCTATGGATGATCAACAGTTTCGTCAACTCCTCGATTATTTTGGTTTTTCCTGGGAGGGCTACAGGAGGGTAAGAAAAGGGGTCAAAAAGAGGATTAGCAGGCATATGCTGCAGTTGAGATGCAGAAGCGTAGATGAATATCTTTGCTCTTTAGATGGGGATGAGGAGGTAAGGAAACACTCTGAATGCTTAATGACCGTTTCTATTAGCCGTTTTTTCCGTGACCGATTTCTTTGGAAAATAATTGAAGATCAAATAGTGCCGTGTATTATAGAAGAAAGGAGGAAGAAGCTAAAATTCTGGTGTGCTGGTTGTGCCTGCGGTGAAGAGGTGTATAGTCTTAAGATATTGTGGAAAAGGCTGGAGGGTCGTTTTGATCCCATGCCCGAGCTTGAGATATGGGCAACAGATGTGAATCCGCTCTACCTTAGAAGAGCCCAGGATGGAAAATATTCCTTGAGCAGCCTGAAGGAGGTACCTCAGGAATTGAGAGAGATCTATTTTGCCCCTCATGGGGAGGAAGGCCTTTACAGAATAGCACCATCTTTAAAGAAAGGGATTTTGTGGAGGGTTCATAATCTGTTGTTTGAGCTCGGGGAATCCAACTTTCAAATCATCTTTTTGAGGAACAGTATCCTAACCTACTATAAAGATGAGCTTAAAGAATCTGCTTTTCGGAAAGTGATGGAAAGTCTGGCCCAGGGTGGGTTTTTGATCATAGGTAGTCATGAAAAACTACCTATTGAATCAAAAGATCTTTTACTTTTTAGTGGGCAACCCTATATTTTCAAAAAAATCAGGAAATAATCATAGATGACCAGTTACTTTTCTGCCACTAAGACACGAAGTCACTAAGGTTTTTTATCACAATTATTGTATATGCATAGCATAGGCCGCATCTATTATTTTTTGCAATCGAATCTTTCCCTGTTAATAGGGAAATATAATTCATTTTTCCCCTTTGTGTCTTGGTGACTTAGTGGCCGAATAATTATGATGGTGAAAAGAAATATTCTTATTACGGGTCCACCTGGATGTGGTAAATCAACCTTGATAGAAAAGGTTGTAAGCAGGATCGAAAAGCCGGTAACTGGTTTTTTTACACGGGAGATAAAAGAGGAGGGCAGAAGGGTGGGTTTTTCCATAAACACATTGGATGGCAGGGAAGGTATCCTGGCCCATCAAAACATCAAAAGTAGATTTAGAGTGGGTAAATATGGGGTTAATCTTGAGGATATAGATTCTATTGCAGTTCCTTCGATGATACCTACAAGAAAAGATGAGATTGTAGTAGTTGATGAGATTGGCAAGATGGAGTGCTTCTCTGCCCTGTTCAAAGAAACCCTGATTAGGGTATTGAACTTACCACATTGGATAATGGGCTCAATCGCCCAAAAAGGTGAACTCTTCATTCAAAGGATCAAGGAACGTGATGATGTCAAGGTGATCAGAATAACGGCACAGAACCAGGGTATCCTTGTTGATCAGATACTGGAGTCTATCAAAAGAGATCCAAGCCTATAGTTATTTGACATATAGGCCCCGGATGAATCTAGCCTTAGTTCTCTGGGCCCGAATAGCAAGAATTTTGAGCCCAGCCTTCACCTATTCTCTCTTGAATAAATCGATGCATTCTCTATGGCAATAGCTGCCCGGCTACTCAAAGCCTTGAAGAGAGAAAGATCCTCCTTTCTAAATCCATATGGTTTTTCAATGGAGTCAACATAGATAACCCCCCTGATTTTCGATCTAATAATCAAGGGTACACACATTACAGACCCGATTTTCAATATTTTCAAGGTATCTGAAAGATCATCTCCAGCTTCAGCACTAGAATCTAACACTATAACTGCCTTGCCATCTTCTATGACTCGATCCACTACATCCGGGCTGTACCTCATATCACTGCCGTTGATATGGCTTTTGAATTTGGTTATTACTTCTGAAATTTCTCCTGTTTCTTTATCAATTAAAATGATAGCACCTCTGTCAATTCTCTTGAGAAGATCGAAAATGTAACCCAGTATCTTTTCTGAAATTTCATTTATGTTTAGTGATCGCATTAAGACATTGGACACCTTATGGATCAATTCCATATTCTTTTGAGCGGTCATCGATCTATTTTTTGCAGAGACCCCAACTTCTTTACTGATATCCCTTGAAAGACGGATCGATTCCAGAAAAGACACGACATCCTCAGAGCTCTTTTTGTCCAGACAAATCACGCTCATACCAATAGCAATGGTAAGGCCTTCTTTTAGTTCAAATTCAACACCGGAAGGTATCTGCTTGCCATTAATGAAGGTACCGTTCTTACTTTCTAAATCCTTAATAAGATATTTAGACTCCTTCCTGAATATTCTTAAATGCTTACGGGAAACAAATCTGTCCTTGATTTGAATGTCATTATCAGGAGACCGTCCAATATAGATGGTATCACCTTTAAGGTCAAAAGACCGGCCTTCATCTGACCCGTTCACAACATAGAGGTTAGTCATGACCTATTATCCTTTTTGGGGAAATAAACCTGACTTGATATCATAGATCTTAGTATAATCTAAAATAATGAAAAAAGCTATGGGGTCAATCACATTTTTGGTTGTGACTTTTGGTTGACTCAATCCCTGTTGTTATGCAGAACCCATGCCATCAGGGCCGGATTCGATCTATCTAATTGATAATACAAAGGAAGAAGACTTTAGCCTTCATTTTGAAACGCCCTCTTGGAACCACTGGCTGTTAATGGATTTAACGGTTGCAAAAAGAATTTACAAGAGAAGTGTCTACTCTGACTCATCCACAACAAAGTTTTGAATTTTGTCAATGATAAAGGATATTTTAATGTTTGCTTGTTAACATAGGGAAAAGACAATAGAAAAAGAATGAATCGTTAGGCAGAAAATGCCGTTGGAAATTCAGCAGCAAGGGGCAGAGGGCAGAGGGCAAAGCGAAAGGCGCTTGAAGCTTAAAGTTCAAAGCTAGAAGGGAGTATAAGAAAAAAGCCAGAAACCAGGAGGCAGGAGTCACAATAAGGGTGTTGTGTCAAGGGTTAGTCCACCGGCATGATGCTGTGGGGGTGGAGTTTGTAGGGATGTTTTGCATTGCATATTAAATGGATGAAATGCTATAGCTTTTGTCTGGAGGGATTGGCTTGAAAAAGAGGATTGTCATAACTGTTTTCTTTCTCCTGCTTTTTGGCGTGGGCGCTTTAGTATACCTTGGGCAGCGAAACGTTCAACAAAGGGAGTTATACTACTCTGGCACGATTGAGGCAAAACATGCTGAATTGGGGTTTCAGGTGAGTGGCCGGATCAGGGATGTTCTGGCAGATGAGGGACAGCTTGTTGAAAAAGATCAGGCCCTGGCAGTACTTGACCAATCCGAATATCAGGCCAGGCATGAACAGGCAAAGGCTCATCTGGAAAGCTTTATAAAGAATCTGCAAAGACTGGAGGTGGTTCTGGAGGTCTATAAAAAGACCCTTCCAGATGAGGTTGCAAGGGCAGAGGCGGGTGTAAAGGTGCTTCTCTCACAGCTGCAAGAGCTGGAGGCCGGTTATCGAGAGCAGGATATAGAACGGGCCAG
>JAPVWE010000026.1 GCA_028572035.1 Desulfobacteraceae bacterium
CCTGGCGCGACGTGGTTTGAGTATGTGATTGCTTCTGCCACACTTGATGCCTGTTTTTCCATCACCGTATCTGTACAGGCCAGGTCTGGGCCAGGGATTGCTTCGCTGTCGCTCGCAATGACAGGAATGGTAACGCTTTTCAAAAACCCTTGCGAAATTTGGGTTCAATAATATCTATGGTAATGACAATTTCCTCCAGGCGATATCTATAGGGCTCAGATGAAGGTGGTCAAATATTTGGGCTTTAACAGAGCATTTGCAGATTCCAAGGGACTTTGTGGAGCAAACCCCAAATATTTGACCACTGCACAACACGGTGGAATTTCCTTTGAGATATCGCCTTTCAGAAACACTCCTTACCCTATTAACCATCAATGCCTCAACTTTTGAACGTTACTGATGAATTAGGACGCAGACCCGCCCGCTTCCGAGTTCCGGTTTCCGAATTCCGGAATTCCGGAGAATCGGAAACTCGCCCGAGTCCCGCAGAGCGGGACGATGGCGGGTAGGCCTAAAGTAAGTTAGAGCAAATCAACAACAGACTACGAACGACAATCAACTGACATTGTCGAGATTTTCATAATTTGCCTTCAAAACTCTTTTCGCTTTTCGCAGGAGCGGAATTGATTGTTTGGTTAGCTGCCTTTGCACGTGTACGAGCGCGGTGATAGAGCGTTATTGCAGGACCTGAAATAACATACATGGTAGAGAAAAGGAATAACATCAAGGGTGGCTTATAAGCCACAACAATAAAGAGGAGAACAGTAGCTACCAGGACATTGAAGGGCTTTTGCTTGAAAAGCTCAAGCTCTTTAAAACTAAGATAATCGATTGTGCTAACCATAAGAAATGATAGGAGATAAATGGTGCTTATAATAACAGCATGTTTGTTTTCCGTAAGGCCACCCAAAAAATTTATGAAAAGCACGAGGGTGGCAATAAAGATAGCTGCTGCAGGGATAGGTAATCCCTTAAAGTGGCGAGATTCGAGATCGTTCTTTTGAATATTGAACCTGGCAAGCCTCAAGGCACCGCAGATAATGTACAAAAAGACAGCAAGCCAACCAAATCTTCCAAATGGTTCCAGGGACCACTGAAAGGCCAGTAATCCAGGAGCAACACCAAAGGCAACCAGATCTGATAGAGAATCATACTCGGCACCGAATTGGCTGGTTGCTTTGGCAAAGCGGGCAATTTTTCCATCTAATCCGTCGAATATAGCAGCGATAAGAATGGCAATGGCTGCAGCATCGTATCTGCCTTGGATAGCAGCAATAATGGCATAGAATCCACCAAATAGGCAGCAGGAGGTAAATAGACTGGGAAGGATGTATATCCCCTTCTTATTCCTCTTTCTTGATCTATTTCTTGTTTTCACTCTCACTAAGATAACCTATAATTGTTTGACCAGCCTTAACTTTTTCCCCTTTCTTGACCGTGAGTGTGCTATCAGCTGGAAGATAGAGCTCAAGCCGTGATCCGAACCTGATGAGGCCAAATCTCTGACCGGTCTCTACATAATCTCCTTTCTTAACCCAACAGACGATCCTCCTGGCGATGAGACCGGCGATCTGAACAAATACAACCTTTCTTTTGTTATCTGTTTCTAAGGTTACGATATTACGCTCATTGCAGAGAGAGGCCTTATCCCTGTTGGCTGAAAAGAATTTTCCTGGGTGATAAGATAGGTGGGCAATGTTACCTCTCACGGGGATCCTGTTAATATGGGCGTTAAAGATTGACATGAAGATGCTTATCTTTATCGCCTTACCTTCAAAGTGATTGTCTCCATTATTTAGTTTCTCTATTGATAGTACCTTTCCATCTGCTGGGGTAAGAATTGCCTTTTCCGGGGCTAAATGGGATCTGGCTGGGTCTCGAAAAAAATAGATGGTGAGCAAGGTTAATACTGCCAGAAAAATGGATAAAAGCTCCCAGTCAAGAGCTAAGAGGATAGATGTCAGCCCTATCCCAATGATAATAAAAGGAATTCCTTCCCAGGCAACTGGCAGCTTATTGTGTACCTTTTTTTGGCTCAATCAGTCAAATCCCTGTAAAATGATTAATGTCCTCTTGTAGATTTTAGCGTTTAGTATAAATTTCCTAATTTGTCAATATAACTTTGAAAAGTGCCTAAAGTTAGAAGTGCCTAAAGTTGGCAAATAAACTTGAGTATTCTAACATCTAACTCTGCTAACTTTAGCTCACTTTCTTTGGTAAGCGTATATCGGCTTCTCTGAGATAGATGGGAATAAGCTCGCTCAGGCTGTCTGAGTCCCCTTGTTTGAGTCTTCTCAATCCTAGAATACCCACGGATGAGGCCTTAAGGTTCCAGAAATTCGCAGGTGCCAATAACCCTTTTCCCCCCAGTTGTTGTTCTAAGATTGCACCTTGACCGGGAAGATCATTTCCAATAAAAACTGTTTTGTTTTCAATTATGGAACCAAGGTCCCCAATGCTGAGACAGGTGTCTTGTTTAAGCCTCGATAGGTGGCCATCAGAACTCCACCTGAACAGGGCGGTAAAGATCTCCCCTTTCCGTGAAGTCACAAGAGGGCAGATATCTTCTTTTAAATAAGGGAGCTGGCTGGCCATAGCTAACAGTGTGGGGACGCCAATTATTGGTATAGAAAGGCATTGAGCGAGTCCCTTGACAACGGCGAGCCCTATTCTGATACCGGTAAAGCTCCCTGGTCCCAAGGCAACGATCACGCCATCCAATTCTTGAGGCACGGAGTCGACCTTAATGAATAGGTCATCTATGGCTGGCATCAGATTGCTAAAGTGACTTGGCCCGGAAGGAAGGATATATTCACCTAAGAGAATTCCATCCTTCATTACTGCCAGGCTGTACTGGTTTGTTGAGGTATTTATGGAAAGGGTATTCAATTGTCGATTTTCGATTGCTTCCGAGTCCCGCCCCGTCCCGGGATCTCTTTGGGAGGATCACTTCGGGAGAATCGGGGACTATTTGATATTGAAGACTTTAAGCCACCAAGGCACCAACAATTGAAAATTGACAATTGAAAATTTACAATTGGAATTAGTGTCTTGGTGTCTTAGTGGCTGATTAGTTACCTTCAATTTTCAATCTTGACTTATTTGGTTATTATTCTTAGCAGATCATTGTAAAAGACGATGGCCATTAATAGGATAAGAATGAAAAAACCTATCTTCTGGGCCATCTCCCTTTTCTTGATACTTATGGGTTTTCTTATTACGATCTCTATCAAACAGAAAAGGATCATCCCGCCATCCAGAACTGGTACTGGCAAAAGATTCAAGATGGCCAGATTGATGCTTATAATAGCCATAAGGGGCAGGAGGTAACTTACATTTTCCCTTGCTAAATTCCCTGTTAGCTGTCCAATCATGATGGGTCCACCGAGTGTTTTAAGCGGAACGACGCCTTGAAATAGCTTTACAATTGTAAGAAAAGTTAAGTATGTTATTTCCCAGGTCTTTTCCCCTCCCTTCTTAATCGCCTGGAAAGGATTTAATTGTAATTTCTCTATGTTTCCGCTAGCCACGATTCCTATTAGTGCTGATTTGATCTCTTCGCCAAAGATGTTTTTGACAGTCTCCTCTTTCGGAAAAACAATTGTTGAGATCCTTTTGCCTTCCCTCATGATTACCATTGTTATTCCTTTGCCCGAACTCTTTTCTATAAATTTTCTAATATCCTTCCATTCATCGATTTTCTTGTCCTCGATATATTCGATAAGATCACCTTTTAGTATTCCAGCCTCATCTGCAGGGGAGTTGGGTCTAACGTGGCCAACTTCGGCAGTCATGATAGGGTAACCTGATAGCAAGTAGATGCCACAAAAAAGAAGGAAGGCCAAAAGGAAATTAAATATTGGGCCAGCGGCTGCAATGGCAATCCTATTTAATACAGGCTGCTCAGAAAAAGATCGGTGAGCCTCTTCTGGGGCTATCTCTTCATCATCATTTTCACCCAACATCTTAACGTAACCGCCAAGAGGAAGGGCTGAGATTACATACTCAGTTTCTCCTACCTTTTTTCCTATAAGTTTAGGGCCAAAGCCAAGGGAAAACTTAAGGACCATAACCTTGAACAATTTGGCTAAGAGAAAATGCCCGAACTCATGGAAGAAGATCAGGATACCAAGGACAATGACGAATGGAATTATGTAATATAACACGGTGCTCATACTACTTTCCCACCATCTTTTCCAAAAATTCTTTTGCCCTTGATTTAGCCCATTGATCTGCCTCGATAGCCTGATCGATGCTATTAATGGGAACTATGTCATGTTTCTCCATGGTTTTTTCAATAATTTGAGGGATCTCTAGAAAACCTGTCTTTCCTTCCAAAAAGGCGTTGACAGCTATTTCATTAGCTCCGTTTAGAATAGCTGGCATACTTTCTCCTATTTTTCCTGCAGCAAGGGCTAAGTCCAGACATCTGAATGTCTTCCTATCAGGTTTTCCAAAACTCAGTGTTCCTATATCTGAGAGGTCTAATGATGCCAGCTCACCCTTAAGGTGCCTGGGATAAGAGAGGGCATACGATATTGGTATTCTCATGTCCGGGGAAGCCAGTTGTGCAATAATAGAGCCATCCATATACTCGACCATGGAATGTATGATGCTTTGTGGGTGGAGAAGGATCTCTATTTGATCCATCTCCACGTCAAAAAGCCATTTTGCCTCGATTGCCTCCATCCCCTTATTCATCAAAGTTGCTGAATCTATACTTATTTTCCGACCCATTCTCCAATTTGGGTGTTTTAGTGCCTCTTTGGGAGTAACCGTGGATAATCTCTCTGTAGAGAAATCCTTAAATGGTCCGCCAGATCCTGTCAGGATGATCCTTTTCAGATCTTCTCTCCTGTGTCCTTGGATGGATTGCTGTATTGCACTGTGTTCACTGTCAATGGGGAATATGTTTGTTTCCCTCTTTCTTGATTCCTTTGTCAGCAAAGATCCTGCAATCACCAATGTCTCTTTATTAGCCAGGGCAACATCCTTGCCGGCAGTTATGGCTGAAAATGTTGGAAGTAGACCAGAGGCCCCGCTCATTGCTGCTATAGTAATATCTACGTCTGAAAGGATCGCTATCTCGACATAGCCTTCGGTTCCATATAGAATCTCTGTGTTTGGCGTATTGTTCAGCCTGCTTTTCAGCTCATTAGCAAGGTCAGCATTAATAACCGCTGCAAAGCGTGGCTTAAATTCCTTTATCTGATTTAAAAGGAGTTCTATATTTTTTCCGGCACCAAGCGCTACAATCCGGTATCTCTCTGGGTTTGCCTTAATAACCTTGAGTGAATTAACGCCTATATAACCAGTAGAGCCCAGAAGGCATATATTCTTCAAAAAAATAGCTCCTTATAAACCCGACAAACACTAATGCAAACGCATTGAGTTTTATTACCCCGTCATTGCGAGCCCTAAGGGCGTGGCAATCTCTTTCGCTATGAGATTGCTTCGCTTCACTCGCAATGACATTTGAATTACTGCGTTTGTATTAGTAGTTCAAATATATATATAGGACAGGGATCGCAAAAAGCAGGCCATCTATTCTGTCCAGCATACCTCCATGTCCTGGTAAAATCCTACCACTATCCTTTATATTTGACATTCTCTTTAGCATAGATTCTGCTAAGTCGCCAACCTGTCCACTGATCCCTATTGCTACACCTAATACCATAATAGAGCTAAGAGATAAAGAGGGAAAGAACAACCAGGCAAAGATACCGGCACTAACTACGTTTGCTATTAAACCCCCTAAGGTGCCTTCCCAGGTTTTAAAAGGACTTATCTGGGTTAGTTTGTGCCTTCCGAAAAGCCTCCCCACGTAAAAGGAACAGGTGTCACCAGCAAAAATAACAGCCAAGATGAAAAAGACCCACATTTGGCCCTGAGGAAGCCTTGCAATTAATGCAAGAAAGGCCAGGGGCAGACAGATATAAAATGGCCCCAAAATTATCTGTCCTATATCACCCATTTTGGGGTGACCTTTCGAATAGCCGGATATAGACAAGGCTAAAGGGAAGATAACAAAAAGCGGGAATATTGCTATATAAAAAAGGTCTTTACCTAAGAGAGAGAAAAAAAGCAAAGCGGTCAAGAGATAATTAAGGAAGACAGTCTTTTCTGCTGTCTTAGGCCTTACCATCGCATAAAATTCATGCAAACTTACCAATGCTGCAAACAGGATTAGAATGGTAAAGATCCAGGAAGGGGCAAAATAAATGATTCCAATTAGAAAAGGTATGCTAACAAAGGTTGTTATTACCCGCTTCGTATGTATTGTCATTTTTTAGCTTTTTTCTTAGGTGGGGTGATTTGCCTGTTCCCCAGTGGAACCGAAACGTCTTTCTCGTTTCTGGTAGTCAAGAAGGGCTTCCAGGTATCGTTCCCTGTGGAAATCTGGCCAGAGGGTAGGGGTAATGAAGATCTCTGTATAGGCTATCTGCCACAGCAGAAAGTTGCTTATCCTATATTCCCCACTTGTTCTTATAAGTAAATCTGGATCTGGGATATCAGATGTATAAAGATATCTGGATAAACGCTCCTCTGTAATCTGCTTAACATTTAATGTATCTTTTTGAATGTCTTTGAGCATGCTTCTCACTGCCTCGACAATTTCCTGCCTTCCTCCATAGCTCAAGGCAAGGGTTAGGGTCATCTCTTTGTTATGGGCAGTTTTTTCTATTGTTTGCCAAAGAGTCCTTTGAACCTCTGGTGGAAGTTTTTCTGTTTGCCCAATACATGCCAACCTGATCCCTTTATCGAGCATCTCCTTTAGCTCGGCCTTAAGAAAGCGGTTCAGAAGACTCATCAAGGCCTTAACCTCATATTTGGGCCTTCTCCAATTTTCCTCGCTAAAGGCATAGAGGGTAAGCCATCTTATGCCTAATTCCCGGCTGGTTCTGACAACATCCCTCACAGATTCTATGCCCTTGCGATGGCCGGCGATCCTATTAAGGCCTCTTTTCTTTGCCCAGCGTCCGTTACCATCCATTATAACGGCGACATGACGGGGCAATTTATCTGGGTTTAATTGGTCCATTTGAGGAGCTTAGCGTAAGAGTTTGAGAGGGTAATTGAATTATGTTAAAGACAGTGGCATCAAAATTGGAGTATTTCATTTTCTTTTTCTTTTCTGATTCCGTCTATATTTTTAATGAATTCATCGGTAATTTCTTGTACTTTGTCTTGGTAGGCATGCATCTCGTCTTCTGATATTTCACTTTCCTTCTTTAATTCTTTTAACATCTCATTGGCATCACGTCGGTGGTTCCTGATACTCACCTTGCTTTCCTCGGCCATTTTTTTGGCCATCTTGGCAAGTTCTTTCCTCCTCTCCTCTGTCAAGGGAGGAATTGAGATTCTGATCAGTTTTCCATCGTTCATAGGTGTGAGTCCAAGTTGGGATTTCAGTATGCTTTTCTCGATGTTCCCTATGATGGATTGATCCCAGGGCTGGATGATTAAGAGCCTGCTTTCTGGGCTGCTAAGAGAGGCTATTTGATCCAAGCGCATCTGGGTTTCATAACATTCAACTTTTATGCCTTCAAGTATGGATGTTGATGCCCTTCCAGTTCTCATCTTCTTGAATTCTCGACTGAGGGAGTCAACGGTTTTTCCCATATCTTGGCGCATATCTGATAAGATCTCATCTTTCATCGCCTTCTCCTGCTATTAGGGTTCCAACTTTATCCCCAGAAACAATCTTCTCTATATTTCCCCTTTCGCCAATATTAAAAACAACAATAGGCATTTGTTGTTCCATGGCCATCGATATGGCGGTCAGGTCAATTACCCCCAGCTTGTCTCTTAATACCTGTTCGTAGGTAACCCTGCTAAACAGTTTGGCACCTGGCTCTTTGGCTGGATCCCGATCATATACCCCATCAACCTGAGTAGCCTTAAGAATAACCTGGGCATTGATTTCTATAGCCCTCAGGGTGGCAGCAGTATCTGTGGTGAAGTAGGGGTTTCCAGTGCCTCCTGCAAAGACTATGATTCTTCCCTTATCTAAATGTCTGAGTGCTTGTTCTCTGCCGTATGGTTCTACCACCCTGGATATCTCCAGAGCTGTCATAACGGTTGCCGCTGAGCCAGCAGCGTTCAGAGCTTCATTCAAGGCAAGAGCATTAATAACAGTAGCCAGCATCCCCATATAGTCGGCAGTTACCCTCCCAATACTGTATTCAGAGGATTTTACTCCCCTGAAAATATTACCACCACCAACTACAATGGCTATCTGTATTCCAAGACTGTGAGCAGAACTAATTTCAAAGGCAATATTCTTCAGAGTCAGGGGATTTATACCACTATCCCTATCTCCCATCAGGGATTCGCCACTCAGTTTTAGCAGGATCCTCTTATAACCAGGGGACCTCTGAGGTGCTGGCATGGTATTTCTCCTCACCTACGCCTCCCCTAACTGAAACCTGACAAATCTTTTTACGATAATGTTTTCACCAGTCTTAGCTTTAAGCTCATTAAGAAGGTCTTGAATAGTGATACTGGGGTCTTTTACATAGGCCTGATTCAGGAGGCAGACCTCGGAAAAGAATCTCCTCAGTCTTCCCTCAACAATCTTTTCCACAACCTCTTCTCCTTTACCTGACTGGATAGCTTGAGCCCTGTATATTTCTTTCTCTCCTTCCACTATCTCTGAAGGGAGATTTTCAGGAGAGAGAGCGATCGGGTTTGTTGCTGCTATGTGCATAGCCACATTCTTTGTAAAATCTGTAAAATCTTCTGTTTTGGCGCTGAAATCGGTTTCACAGTTTACCTCTACAAGAACACCGATTTTTCCACCCATGTGTACATAAGACTGAATCTGACCCTCTGAAGCAATCCTGCCTTCTCTTTTTTGGGCCTTAGCTATACCCTTTTTTCTCAATATCTCAACAGCCTTGTTAATGTCTCCACCTGCGTCCTGAATGGCATTCTTGCAATCCATTATGCCCACACCGGTCTTTTCTCTTAGTTCTTTTACTTGTTTGGTTGATACTTTCAATGTGTATTCTCCTTTTTATCCCGTTAGAATAGCCCTTGAGGAAGCATGGGGATGATATTCAAAGCAACCATACAGTTTTTTCACAAAGGGCCTAGAGCGCTGAGTGAAGTTCTGACGGGGCTTACTCTTCAGGCTGGATGTCCTCCAGGCCTTCAACCTCGGTGGATTTAATAGCTTTAGGTTTCTTAGGTATTACTATAACTTCAGGTCCTTCCTTTTTCTCTTCGGTTGGTTCAAGCTCTTTGGTGATTTCTTCTAATTCGGCTTCTTTCTTTATCTCAAGCTCTTCCTCCGCCCTCAGTTTTTCCTCTCTCTGCTTATGTCCTTCAGTACAGGCATCAGTGATAATGGAGGTCAATAGCCTGATGGATCTTATAGCATCATCGTTTCCCGGGATAACGTAATCAATATCATCGGGATCCCCGTTCGAATCTACAACAGCAACTATAGGGATTCCTAATTTTTTCCCTTCGTTTACCGCGATTTTTTCCTTCATTGTATCTACAATAAAAAGTGCAGAGGGAAGTCCGTCCATATCTTTAATGCCGCCCAAACTTCTTTCTAACTTTGCCAACTCTTTTTCCATCCTCATCGCCTCTTTTTTCGTATAGCGGCCAAAACTTCCATCTTTTTTCATCTCTTCGAGCTCTTTAAGTCGGTCGATGCTTTTTCTTATGGTTTGAAAATTAGTGAGTGTACCGCCTAACCATCTATTGCACACGTGAAACATACCGCATCGCTCGGCCTCTTCTACAATTGAATCCTGGGCCTGTTTTTTTGTGCCCACAAAAAGGACGGCCCCACCTTCGGATACTGTTCTCACAATAAAGCTATAGGCTTCTTTTAATAATTCAGCTGTATTCTGGAGATCAATAATATAGATTACATTTCTGGCCCCAAAGATATACTGTTTCATCTTTGGATTCCATTTTCTGGTCTGATGCCCAAAATGAACCCCTGCCTCTAATAAAAGCTTCATGCTAATTTCGGTCATAGAAACAATCCTCCTTCTATTTCAGTTTTCTCAGGCCGGATAAAGAATAAACCCATCTTTTTTCAGTGAGTAAGGTTATTCCAAAATGTGTGTCTTATTTATCCTTTTTTTCTACTCCTATCAAGGAAAAAAATCCATTCCCTTTTTCGATCTTATTACCTTTAAGTAATTTATTGAGTCTGTTGAGTCTGTTTGGAAAGAAAGTTTGAGGAGGTATAGCGATAGGACGGGTATCCGCTGTCAATTGAAAATTGAAGATTGACAATTGCAAATTGACAATTGAAAAGGCAAACAATCGTCAATCGAAAATCTCTAAAGCCACCTTTTCCGCCGTTTGTAGGCCTTAACATCTTTATACGATTTGATGGTGCCTGATGCTGCTATACCCAGATAAAATTCCTTGACATCAGGATTTTCTCTCAGATCTTTTGCATCGCCTTCGAGGACGATTTTTCCATTTTCCATCACATATCCAAAGTGGGCTATTTGCAGGGCCATACTGGCATTTTGCTCCACTAAGATCAGGGTTGTACCTTGCTCTTCATTTATCCTTTTGATTATCTCAAAGATCTCCTTTACCAGCAAGGGTGCCAGACCCAAGGAA
>JAPVWE010000027.1 GCA_028572035.1 Desulfobacteraceae bacterium
GGTTCAACGTTCAGGGTTAGGGACAAGGACAAAATTGAAGACCCGAAGTCCTCGTAAAAAATGCTGGTTTTGCCACATAATTGCCAATGCGCCGCCAACTTTCAGATTGGGAATGACGAAGCCAGGCGTTTCTCACATAAATACGCCTCCAAAATGGAGTCCGGGGACAAGAACGTAACCTTGAACCCTGAACCCGTGAACGGTTACAAAAGGAGTTTGTAAATTTCTGTTATAAAACAGAACAGCGGCGGTATTTGAGGCAGATAAATGATTGAACGGTATACACTTCCAAAGATGGGCAAGATATGGGAGCCCCAGAATCGCTTTGCCAAATGGCTTCAGGTTGAAATACTTGTATGCGAGGCAATGGCCAAAGAGGGGATGATCCCAGAGAAATCACTTGATACTATTAAGAAAAAGGCACGATTTTCTATTGATAGGATCCAAGAAATTGAGGAAGAGGTAAAACATGATGTTATTGCCTTCTTGACAAATGTGGAGGAGTATGTTGGTCCTGACGCCCGCTTCATCCATATGGGTCTCACCTCATCTGATATCTTGGATACTGCCTTTGCCCTGCAACTTAAAGAGGCAATGCTGATAATCATAGATGATGTTGGCAATCTTCTCCTTGTTTTGAAGGACAAGGCCTTTGAGCATAAGAACACTGTAATGATCGGGCGGTCCCATGGCATCCATGCCGAACCTATAACATTCGGTCTTAAGTTAGCAGTGTGGTACAGTGAGATGAAAAGGAACCTCACAAGACTTGAACAGGCATTGGATGTGATAGGCTATGGCAAGATATCCGGGGCTGTAGGTACTTTTGCCAATATCCCCCCTCAGATTGAAAACTATGTCTGTAATCAGTTAGGCCTAAGGCCGGCAGAGATCTCCACCCAGATTATTCAAAGAGACAGACATGCGCACTATTTTACCACCTTAGCCATCCTTGCAGGCTCAATTGAAAAGATAGCTGTTGAGATAAGACATCTCCAAAGAACAGAGGTTGGGGAGGTGGAAGAGGCCTTTACTCCGGGACAAAAGGGCTCATCAGCTATGCCCCACAAAAAGAACCCTATTGGCTCAGAAAATCTCTCAGGACTGGCCCGGCTTGTTAGGTCTAACTCCCTTGCCGCCATGGAAGATATTGCCCTGTGGCACGAACGGGATATCACTCATTCCTCTGTGGAAAGGGTAGTGGCACCAGATAGCTCCATCCTTATAGATTACATGCTCAATCGGTTAACAAGGATGATAAAGAATCTGGTAGTGAAAAAAGATAGTATGGCCAAGAACCTTGAAAAGCTAAAGGGTCTGATCTTTTCTCAGCAGGTATTACTGGCTCTGGTAGCCAAAGAGTGCTCCCGTCAGCATGCCTATTCATTAACGCAAAGAATCTCTCTCCAGGCCTGGAATACTGGAGAAAGTTTCAAGCAGCTTCTTGCAAGCGATCCGGATATTCAAAAGTATCTTGACAGCAAGGAGATGGAAGAGATATTTTCCGTCAACTATCATCTAAAACATGTGGAGGAAATCTTTGCCAGGGTGTTCCAATAATAGAGTCATTTCTCTTGTATATCCATTTTGTTTCCTTATCCTACTCCTGTATCTTTTTTCGGCATGTGCTTCATCACGGAATATATACAATAAGCTTTCCGATACAGAATATACCTCTTCCGATTACAGGATTATTCTTGAAAGGTGGACAAGAAAAGGTTCAATACATAAGGGCCTAAGAACAGAGCTACTTATTACAGCCACATATAAGGCGGAGGAGTTCAGGAGGGCTTACACAGAAGAATATACGAGGGTTTATATGCTAAGCTCTACTCAAAACGCAAACATGAGGGATGATCAAATAGAGGCAGCCGAAGATTATGATGACTTTTTGGTGTCAATATATACACAGGAGAAAGAATGGGATGACTTCTCGGAAAGAGATTCTCTGTGGAAGGTTTATCTCATCAAGGATGGGCAATTCAGGATAGAACCATTAGAAATCAGAAAGGTTAAGAAAAGCAGAACATTGTCTGAATCTTTTTATCCCTTTATATCTCCCTGGTCAAGTATCTACATTTTCAGATTCAAGAAGAAAGATTGTCCTCAGGCTTCTAAATCTGTTGAATTGGTCCTTACGAGTGCACCGGGGTCTACTATACTTAAATGGGATCTTTAGTATTGAATAGAGATCTGTTCAAAAAATCAGCTTTTTTAGGTATCAAAGTCTTTTTGCTTCTGGCTCTCTATCCTCAAATAACCGGGGCTGCCCTGACAAAGCCGGTAGCTCTAGAGGGAAGAGTAGCGGGCCTTGTACCAGACTCCTTGCTTCACTTCTCCCCTAAAAGTCCTCAATACGTACTCCTGGTGGAAAAATCTACCCAGAAGGCCTACCTTTACCGGAGCAGAAATGTAGACCATCCGGTCAAGGTCTATTCATGTTCTACTGGCGAGAATAAGGGACCTAAGTTTGACAAGGATGATAAAAGGACACCAGAAGGTGTATATTTTATTACCAATTCATTTAGAGAGAAAGAGCTGTCCCCTACTTACGGAGCTGGGGCCTTTCCAATTGACTATCCCAGCCCCATGGACCGCAAATTGGGGAGAAGAGGATATGGGATATGGATTCATGGAACCAATCAGACCCTTAAGCCATGGGATACCAATGGCTGCGTTGCTTTTCGTAACGAGGACATAATTGAGCTTTCTGCGTATTTGGGCGAAAGGCATACACCGATCATAATAACCCAAAGGATCAACTTCATTGACAAGAAAGAGCTCCAAAGAGAGAGGGCAGAGCTCAAGAGATCCATTATGGACTGGTTAGAGACCTGGAGAGAGGGCCGCATTGATCTCTATATGTCCTTTTATCCCAAGGAGTTCACGGCGGCAGGGAAAAACTGGCATCAGTGGCGTGCCCATAAGAGGCGTTTAAGTGAGAAATATGGCAAGATAGATATTGAAATAGATACTCTACAGATTCTAAAGGAAAATGGAATCGCCCTGGCGAAGTTTAATCAGGTCTATAAGGCCAATGGGTTTTTTAGCGTTGGAGAGAAGAGACTCTACTTACAGAAGAAGAGTCCTGAATGGAAGATCATGGATGAATTCTTCAAGAAAAAAAAGGAGTTTGCCCAGAAGGTGCCCTCAAGGCTAAGGAGGGAGGAAGAATTCTTGACTATCAAACGCCTGGTATCTAATTGGCAAAAGGCCTGGCAGGAAAAGAATCTTCAAAGGTATATGGCTAACTATTCAGAAGACTTTTCTTCCCTCGGCCTGGATCGTAAGGGTTGGAAGAGGCACAAATCCGAAATCAATAAGAGATATGGTCAAATCAGGGTTACTATTAGCAATCTGAGGATAAAGCTACTGTCATCTGAAAGGGCAACAGTGTACTTCGATCAGGAGTACAGTGCCGATAGATACCATGACATGGGGAAAAAAACGATTAAACTTATCAAGAGAGACGGGAGATGGAAAATCAAGAGAGAGATATGGGTCCCGACAGCAAGGGGGAAAAGGAGATAGTAAGGCCCCCTAAGAACAAAGAGCGTCTGACAATCATAATCTTTAAGAAGGTAGGCAAGGCGAGGACAATTGTAATATCTCCCCACTTCATCTTAGGGGCTTTTCTCTTCTTCCTCTTCTATATTGTTGCTACCATTTATTTTGCAAACAAATACCTTGCATACTTTTATCCTATTGAATCCATATATCCTTTTAAATGCATAGGGACAGATAAAGTGCAGGCAGATAAGATAGCCGAACTCATCAGAGAGCGTATCAAGACAAAGAAAGGTCTTGAGAAGTCTAAACAACATATTGCCCTGCTGGAATACTTGATGGAGGAGAAAGAGCAAAATCGAGAGCCAGTGTCCACAAGTGACTACACTGAATCATCTTCGCCCATACTTGTGGGAATAGAGGAACTAAAGGTAAAACGCGATAGATCGACGATTGATGTTACCTTCAGGATTGTAAACAAACAGTCAAATGAGAAATCTATAGGTGGATATATCTTTATGCTTGCCAGCATAAGAGATTCAGATCGATCTGAGGTGTGGGTTTATCCCAGCTCACCGCTCAAAGATGGGCTCCCGATAAACTACAGGCGTGGGCAGCGCTTTTTCATCCAGAGATTCAAATCCATCAGCAGTAAATATACACTAAGCAGATCAACGGATAAGCCACTCCTCTTGGAGATACTGGTATATGACAGAGATGGGGAATTGATCTTAAAGAAGGTAGTCGAGGTGTAGAATGGGTCCTCGTTATCTGAGATCTACGAGCAGGCTTAGTTTCCTCTTTCTGATTAGTATCCAATGCCTTCTTTTGATGTACCCGGGAAATACCCAGGGCAGAAGAGAAAACCTTGTTTATTTTCCAAATACTCCCTATGAATTAAACATATACAAGATTTACGGCAAGCAACCTGGAAAAACCCTGATGCTGATTGGCGGGATTCAGGGTAACGAACCCGGCGGGTTTCTCTCAGCTGACCTCTATGCAGACATGAGTCTATCCAAAGGCAATCTCATTGTCGTTCCCAGGGCTAATTTCTATTCCATCCTCCTGAATCAAAGGGGATCTCATGGGGATATGAATAGAAAATTTGCCGATAGGCCTGAGAGGGTGAGCATGGACGATAGGATTGTATCCATACTCAAGGAGCTGATTGCCGAGAGTGACTATCTTCTTAACCTCCACGATGGCTCTGGCTACTACTACCCCAAGCATATAAGCAGGTGGCGCAATCCCAGGGCATTCGGGCAGTCCATAATCGCAGATTCTGAGAACTATACGATATCGGGCAAGAACAAGGTGTTACGATTAAAGGATATGGCCGAAACGGTAATAAGGGAGATGAATCAAGAGATTACTAATGATCTCCATAAATTCCGTTTCAATAACACCCGCACAAACAAGCCAGATAGCATACACCGGGAACAGTTAAAATCAGCCACATACTATGCCCTGACTAAGCATCATATCCCTGCATTCGGGATTGAGACATCTAAGTTTCTACCATCTATTGATGTGAAGGTCAGATACCATAATCTGGCTATCAATGCATTTATGAAGCTTTTTGGTATTATCCCGGAACAGCCAGGTCTATTTCTGGATCCACCAGAGTTGAAATACCTAATCGTATCAATAAATGGTCAGATCCCTATAGTAATAAAAAATAGGCAGACATTAAATATCATGGCCGGTGATACTATCAACATCGCTCACGTAGAGGCCAATTATGATAGAGGATTGAGCGTGGATATCCTTGGATATGGTAGTCTGAATGACTTTCGAAAGGATTTCTCGATCTATAAGGATACCAGCTTGATTATCAGGAAGGACAACAAGGTATTTGCCCAGATGCCTATAAGGATGAGCAAGAAGAAGACGGCTAGCCTCAGATCTCGCAACAAGGAGATAGTCTCTCATTTTGTTATTGAGATAAACACGAAGAAACAACTTCTCAAAAATGGTGAAACCCTTGATATCGTTCGGGGAGACCTTTTAAAGATAATAGATATCTTTCCTGAAAGGCTGGCGGAGCAACAGAACGTGTGTGTAAACTTCAAAGGGTTTGTTGGAAACTGGAAAAATAATACCGGTGAGGATAGAGGATATCTAATCGATACTGGCAGGGATCTTCTCGCTCGTTACTCTTTGCATGGACAGAGAAAGCTGTACAAGATTGTTGTCTCACAAGGGAAGGAAACTTTAGGTAAAATGCTGGTAAGGATAACCGAACCGTCTTAAAGGCACCTAATCCAGATCTGATCCTAACATTTAAACTTCAGGCCTGCCCGCAACGCTCTCGCTTGCGAGGCGGGCGGGCACTTCAGTTTAATTTGCTAACTCAAGGAGAAGCACATCATCCCAGGGATCTGATCTTTTGACAACCACCTTTATGTGTTCACCCAGTGATAACTCAGGACCGGTGGCTGTTGGAAGGTCAGCAACGAGAAGAAAATCGGTTAATATTATCAAATATTTATATCTGAGTTTTTGGAAAACAATAGCATTGAAACTATGATTTATCAGCCCTGCAACGTATTTCAGTGTCCAATACCTGATCTGGTTCCTCTTCATTAAATCAATATCCCTTAATGTCTGCTGTATCAATATAGTCAACTCTTTGAGCCTTGATTCTGTATAAACAGGCCCTTTCTTGAGCAGGGCGGAATGGATTTGCCTCTGTACAAGCAGGTCCATATATCTTCTTAGGGGGGAGGTTGCATTGGTGTAGACATCAACTCCGAGACCAGAATGTTGTTGCGGTATTGTATCTATAAAAAGAGGGTGTAGTCTGCGTCTTTGCTGAAATACATAATAGATATAGTTAGATTCATCAGTGGATAGCCTCTCTTGAGGTGGTTCCTGACTCCTGTAAAGGATAGGCAGGGCTGTCTCAGAGGCAAATCTTGCTGCCAGCCAGTTATATAGAATCATACATTCCGAGACAATCGTCCTTGCAGGGGTTTCCTGTTCTATGAGTCTAATTTGTATATCTGAGTTATCGTCAAATTCAAAATGGATCTCTGGCAGAGGGATAAGTAGTGCTCCGTTAACAGTCCTCTCTTGCCGAAGGGCCTGAGTCAACTGGTAGAGGGCCAAAAGAACTGGATCACCAGTATATGCTGCATTTACCTGATCATAGGTAAGTTGTTCCTCCACTCTTACAATGGCAGGTATAAAACGATAGTTGTTAATGTTCCAACCCTTATCAAAATCTACCATCAGGGATATAGCCAACCTGTTGAAACCCTTTACCAGACTTAATGCATTATTGGAAAGGCTTGAAGGGAACATAGGGATCTGATTAGCCGGGAGGTAGATGGAGCTTGCCCTTATGCAGGCCTCCTTATCGAGATGCTCATCAACCTGGATAAATGGAGATAGATCGGTAATATGAATGCCGAGCCTATGGCCTCCATCAATGGGCTGCAAGCTTAATGCATCATCAAAATCCCTGGTGAGTGGCCCATCAATGGTGAAGATAGACAGATCTGTCAAGTCTTCCCGATCCGATGAGTCTATCTCTTTTCTTATTACTATATCTGCCTCCTTAAGCACGGGCTCATTAAAATCGATCCTTGTCTTAAGCCTATGAAGATCAAGATTCTCGTGTTCACCCCATATATCCAGCTTTACTAATAGGTGGCGTGCCCGATCTATATCCTTGATTCCAGCCCGGGAAAACATCTCCTTACCCACTTTAAGATCCGGGGCATCCCTCCCATAAAGGGCAAGTTGAACAAGTATTTCAATAATCTTTTCCTTGAGAGGCGGATCCTCAGGGTACCTATCATTGATCACCTGCTTAAGGAAGTTTGCCCCTTCAGTAATCTCCCTTTCTCTTAATTCAGCTGCTTCTGTGGCTTTTCTTATTTGTTCCACTTTATCTGGACTATTTGGGATAAAATAGTCATCTTTCATCTTGAAGTAGACCTTGTCGGCAAAAAGGGCCCTGACCAGAGCAGATATATGATCATCGGTGACATTGTCACCAAAGGAAAGCTGTGCAAGATATTCATAGGTAAAGGTCTCATTTTCCTCGCGCGTGAGTTCCCATAGATCTTGAACGGGCACCTTTGCCATGTAATCGGTGCGTCTCTTCTCAGCCATTTTCAACTTATTTAGCAATTCCTCCCTTAACCCGGAGATATTTAATGTGGTAGATGAAATGAGGAGGGCCCTTTTGGGAGAAATACTCACCTCGTGGTTAGAGGGGGTTAAAAGCTGGAGCTTACTTCCCCTATCTTTCAGACAGACAGACAGTACGATTTTCCTCTGATCAATGTATTCAATAATCTTTCCCTCAGCCATAAAAAATCCTTAACCCGCTTTACATGATAAAAGGTTTACTACCTATGGGTACAGGTCCCCGTATCCTCTTTCTTTTTCTGCCTTTTTTAACCTCTTCTTTCCATCCGATTCCTTTTTTGGCCTTCTTTCGCCGTTTGAGATCAGGATCCATTTCTACTTTCAGAATAAAGGAACCTGGAGCTTCTTCTCTTTCTTTCTTCGGGATTTCTTGTCTGGAAGGTAGCTCTTTCGGCAATGGTGGACCGCTAATAAACTGAACCGGAACCCTATCTGCCAGATAGAGGGAGTCGCCAAAATGATAAAAGGTTATCCCATTCTCAATGGCACTTCCAGCACTTATCTCTAAGATAATTGGTTTTGGATCTAACCGGCGTGCAATACGGATGGCAAGATCTCTATCTTTTGTCATCACTATATGCTCCTTGGATCCTGGCAGTAGACCAGATTTAAGAATATAGGGGTATGCCTTTCTTTTGACTCCCTTAAATAGGATTTTTGAAAGGGGAGCAAGGTCTTTCTCTTTTTCTACCGGACAAAAGTCCCGCTTCGTGGATCTGATCTTTTTCCCATCAATCTCAAAGATGCCATCTCTATCGTGTAGCAGAACCTCTCTTACGTGGGATTCCCGAACATAGGCCATATTGGGTTCTTCATTAATGGCGTTTAGAAATTCTTTGATGGTTATGTATCCCTCTTTATCAGGGACAAGGCCAAATTCATCCGGCCTGTTTCCTAATATGTAGCTCATTAAACGACTTAGATTAGCTACCTTTCTTTTATATTTCTTTGCCACTGAGTTTCTTTCTTAGATTCTTAATTCCACCTTGCTCAACTGCTGTAAAACAAATTCCCTGATCTGGAAAGGTTTAGGTAAGGGATAGAGCAAATTGCCTTTAGAGACAAATGGCACCAAGATCTCTTCCTCAAGGCCTCCGCATGAGCACCTTCCCGGGCTTTCTTCCACCGGACAGACCCTTGTCTTAAGACACTCCTTACATCGTAGCACCCTCTTGCTCCCTGACATCTTTCCTCTTTTGGCTAAGGGATGACCATCTATCTCTATTATATCCATAGAAAAGTCTACTACCCGTGCATTGCTTATCGCAGTTCCAACGCCATAGGCATCTGCCAGTAGATTGTATTTTTCTATATCCATTTCATCAATGCCACCACTCAGAAAAAGCTTTACTTGCTTGTATCCCCTGAGATCAAGCTCCCATCTAACCTCTTTCATGATCTCCAGGAAATCCCCCCTTCTGCTACGCGGTGTATCAAGCCGAACGGCATAGAGTCTATCACCCAGCTCCCCTGCTACATTGAGGGCCTCTATCTTTTCATCGTTAAAGGTGTCTATCAGGCTTACCCTTCTGACCCCTGGTTCAATGACCTCATCAAATGCCTTGGTTGCCTTCACTGTATCGCCCATAATTAAGATGAGTGCATGGGGCATAGTCCCTACCGGTTCTTTTCCAATGAGTCTGGCTCCAAGGCCAACGGATACGCCATCACAGCCCCCTATATATGCATTTCTCTCTATCAAGGGGGCTATTGTCGGGTGTATCCTGCGAGCGCCAAAACTTATTACCTCTTTCTTGCCAGCTGCCTTTTTGCACCTGGCAGCCATGGTAGCTATACCAGATGCCTGACATATAAGGCCAAGGAGTGTTGTCTCATACTGGCCGAAGTCGAGATACTTTCCGCTGATCTCCATTACAGGTAGCTTTGTGCCGAATATGGTTCCCTCTTTCATCATCCTAACATCGACTGGAAGATCTTTTAAGACTTCAGCGCATTCCTCAACCCCTGCAAGTACTGCCCAGGGCCAATTTGATGGGAAGACATGAGCTACAACCTCTGCCCTCACATGCAAATCTATGCCTTTGGCCTGCAAGATCTGCTTGGTCCTGTCAAAATAGATATCTGTAACCAGGCCTTCTTTTACCTCTTTCCAGGTAGCAGTATGGATCAACTTTCATCTCCTTTACTAACCCTACTCACTTACGGGTATTAAACCTACCAACAAAAATTATGTCAACTTTTTATTGGTCACGTTCAAAACTTGATTGTATAGGAAATCCCTTTTTGGACGCAGATGAACGCAGATTGTAAAGATTTTAAATATAAAGAGCTAATAAAATAATTACCTGCGGATATCAGCGAAAATCTGCGTCCTAATTTGAGGCGTTATGCCGCGCCATACTTCTGGTCAGGTCCTGTCAAAGTTTTGACATATGATCCTACTTTCCTGTCCGCGCTTTTCCCCGTAAGCTCAAAAGTCTTTCATTGCTTTTAATCAGAGTTCGTATCCTATTGATATAATTCATATCTTTTGATTGTCCGTGTAAGCGTATCGCGATCTGTCCAGGTTGGCATGTGTATTGCTCAAAAAACGAGGAATGAGTAATTGACAACCCCCCTTTTTTATATAATGATGTGTGAAACAATCGACCATCAACAAGGCCCTATAAGAGCCCCTTAATGAAAGGAGACAGCTATGGCACCAGATAGAGAAGAGAAACTTATCCTGTGGTTTGATGAGATCAGCGTAAATGATGTCCCCCTGGTGGGAGGCAAGAACGCATCCCTTGGTGAGATGTACCAGAAACTCACCTCTAAAGGGGTAAATATCCCAGGGGGCTTTGCCATAACTGCCTATGCCTATCGCTACCTCATTAAAGAGGCTCAAATAG
>JAPVWE010000028.1 GCA_028572035.1 Desulfobacteraceae bacterium
AACACAAAAGCGGAATTGTACAATCCCTCTATTTACCATTACACATCCGCCTGCCTTCCTTTCAACCTGCCGTTCCCGTATTTGGAAGATCATCAGCTTTAATGATAACAGTAAAGAGATGTAAATTCCAGGGATTAATGGAATTACGTAGACTCAATAGACCAAGATGCGTATCTGGCAGCATACTTGGAGTTACTACGGAGAGCACATAATTGTTTGCATTGAACATAACAAAGAAGGGTGCATAAGGCTCATGAGGTTTTTTCTGATGTGACTGGCGGGAGGCCGTCGTGCTTTTCACGACTTATCAGCGGGGGAAACCGCAGCCCCCGACTTGTCGGGGGAATGCGGAGGGGGCAATACTCCCCCGCAGATAAGCCGTAGAAAAGACCAGGCCGGGAGGCTTGGAACAGAAGAAAAAGACCTCATGAGCCTTATCACAAGGTTGTTTTGCAAACTATTTAATGCTCTCCGTTATAAGTCGTTGAGTAGTAAAAGCAAAACCACTCAACCAATTGACCACTCAACAACTCAGCTATTTAACTAACTTTAAGGAGGGAGGTATGAACATAAAGCACATCGACCACATAGGAATTGCCGTGAAGAGCATTGAGGAGGGGGGGAAATTTTTCACTGATATCCTGGGATTAAAGCTTCAAAAGTTAGAGACCATTGAAGAACAAAAGGTAAAGACTGGCTTCTTCCCGATTACCGGTAGTGAGCTGGAATTGCTTGAATCCACAGAGCCGGATGGTCCTGTAGCCAAATTCATTGAGGCAAGAGGTGAAGGAGTGCAGCATATTGCATTCAGGGTAGAAGATATTGACGGTGCCTTGAAAGAATTAAAGGAAAAAGGGGTAAGGCTGATTGATCAGGAACCAAGGAAAGGTGCAGGTGGAGCCAGGATAGCCTTTATCCATCCAAAAGAGGCCCACGGCGTATTAGTGGAGCTTTGTGAAAAATAGGGCTGCATTTTCCCCGCATATTTTCCTTATGACATCTTCGGAGAGGCCTGCCTCTTTGATCTCTTTGAAGTATCGGCCTGGATTAAGGAGGGGGAAATCGCTTCCAAATAGTATCCTATCAGATCCCACTATTGTAGTGGAGATAGAATAAATCTCTTTGTCATAAAGATATGGTGATGCAGCCGTATCAAACCATATGTTTTGTAATATCCCTTTAACCGCCTTTTTCATCAAATGGTAAAAGAGGATTCCCCCTCCCCAGTGGGCGAGGATGATTTTATTATCTGGAAAGCCTTGCAGGAAGTCGTATATCTCTTTCAACGTTATGGGGGTCTTACCAGGGTAGTAATGGCCGACAGGTTCGTTTGCGTGGAGGAGAATAGGTACATCAAATCTTTTTGCTATTTCAGCTATAGGCTTAAAAGCCTTGAGGGTATCCTTTGGAACAGTTGATGTATAGAATGCCAGTTCTCCTACTCCAGAAAGGCCCGATTTCAGGCATCTCTCAAGCTCTTTTTCAGCACCTTTAGCCAAAGGGAAAAAGGCGCTAAAGCCTATCAGCCTGTCTTTGTATCTTTCAACTGCATCCATGATATAGTCATTGTTTCTCTTGAAATAATCCTGGCTATGCCACGGGAAGCCGAATACAACTGATTTATCTACCCCCTCATTATCCATATTCCTGATAAGCCCCTCTGCCCCGGCAAGTCTTGATCCGGGAACACTATAAAGGAGCTTGAAGGCCGGTTCATGGTCAAAGAAATCCTCCCTTTTATCCCTGACCTCAGGTGGAAAGATGTGGGTGTGGAAATCTATTATCATAGATTAGAATGCCAAATTACAAAATCCAAATGACAAATGAAATCCAAATGACAAAATTCAAAAATTCTAGCGCCAAAAAACTGCCTTCTTAACGGATAGGCCTTCCCCTTTCTCATTTATTCTTTCCAGATGAAATGATAGCAGAAAATATCAATGTCAGCTCTTGGGCTTCGTACCATAATTCCTTGCATTTGTCTTTTCTATCAGGGTTTGCTCTTGCAATCATTCTTAGCCAATGCTTTGTTTCTTTTGCTTCTTTTTTGCAAAGGGCAATTTTATGCTTGAAATCTTTTTTGGATTCTGCCGCATCCGCCTCCATGTAATTGGCACCTATACTTGTACCAGACTTAACAATCTGGCTAATCAATTCACTATTGATTGGGTTTATTGGTAACGTCTTAACAAAATCAATGATATTTTCTCCAAACAAGGCGGTTCTCTCTTCCAGGTCATAGACTTTCTTATCTTCTTTCATTTCAGTCACGCTTTGACTTTACTATTATTTGACATTTGCGTTTTGGCATTTGACATTCATTTGAACTTTGAGCTTTGGAATTTGTCATTTCCTGTTTACATCATCTGATATGGATCAACATCAATTATTAATCTTACCCCGCTTGAACTCAGGACTCTGACAGAGCCCTTCTCTACCTCTTTCAATAATAGGTTGAGGGCTTTTGAGGAGCGGGATTTTATGAGGATCTGCTGCCGGTATTTCCCTTTTAGCTTTGCCATCGGGGCCTCAACTGGACCAAGAACCTCTATATCCTTTTTACCTTTTTTCACCTTTCCTGAAATGTTACCAATTCTCACTCCCATATGCTGCGCTATTTTCTTTGTCCTGGTCTTGCTGTTTCCGAGGAAGCGCAAAATGGCCAATGAGGAAAATGGCGGATAGTTGAGCTGTCGCCTGAGGCCTGTTTCCAGTGAAAAAAACCTTTGATAATCATGATCTTTTGCGGCAGTGATTGTATAGTGGGATGGATTGAATGTCTGGATGATCACCCTCCCGGGGGATTCTCCTCTTCCGGTCCTCCCTGCTACCTGGGAGAGCAGGTGAAAGGTAATCTCTCCGGCGCGGAAATCCGGGCAATTGAGGGACAGATCAGCAGAGATCACTCCAACAAGGGTTACATTCGGGAAGTCGTGGCCCTTGGTAACCATCTGTGTCCCAACGAGGATATCTGTTTCATGCTGCGAGAATCGCCTCAAGACCTGTTGCACTTTACCCTTATATCTCATGGTGTCCCTGTCCATTCTCTCCACTCGCGCCTCTGGAAATACCTCCCTTAATGTCTCCTCCACCCTTTCTGTACCAAACCCATATGCTTTTAGCTTCTGCTTGTCACACGATGGGCATTTATCCGGGGGGTGAATCCTAAACCCACAGTAATGACAGAGCAGATTGTTTCCGTATTTATGATATGTCAGGCTCACCTCGCAGTTTGGGCACCTGATAGCCTCTCCGCAAAACCTGCACAGATAAAGGGCGCCGAATCCCCTCCTGTTCAAAAATAGGATAGTCTGTTTTCCATTAGCCAGATTTTCTCCAATAGCCTCCCTTAATGGCGGACTAATTATACTATCACCTACTGTAGGCGAACTGCCCTCAAAACGTGTCATATCAATAATTGTTATATCCGGAGCTTCCCTCTTTAAGATCCTTTCTGGCATGGTAAGAAGCCCATATTTCCCACTCACGGCATTCTGGCAAGATTGTATCGAAGGGGTTCCAGAACCAAGCACGACAAGGGCATTGGTAAGTTTGGCCCGAACGATGGCAGCATCCCTGGCCTGGTAGCGGAATTTTTCCTCCTGCTTATAGGAAAGGTCATGCTCCTCATCAACAATAATGAGTCCAGGCCTGGACAGGGGGGCAAAAAGGGCCGATCTGGCACCTATGACTACATCGACCTCTCCCTTTACTATCTTCATCCATTGATCGTATCTTTCTCCCATAGAGAGACCGCTGTGAAGGACAGCCACCCTCCCTCTGAAGCGGGCCTTGAGGAGGGATGCCAGCGAAACAGTCAGGGCGATCTCCGGAACCATTATTATGGATTGCCGTCCAAGCTCCTTAGCAACCCTGACAGCATGGTAGTAGACCTCTGTTTTGCCACTCCCAGTTACACCATGCAAGAGATAGGTAAAAAAGGAATTTTCCCTGAGCTTCACTGTTATCTTGTCTAACACCTCTTTTTGCTTTGGATTGAGAGGTGGTGGGAAGGGGGAAATAAAGAGGGTTTCACCTGCTATGTCCCTCACAACCGGCCTGAGAGATTTTCTTAAGAGGCCCTTTTTAACCCATTTATCTACCAGGTAGGTCCCATTACTAAAGGCCTCTTTTACCTCACGTAAGGAGACCTCTT
This sequence comes from Desulfobacteraceae bacterium, assembly GCA_028572035.1. Lineage (GTDB taxonomy): Bacteria > Desulfobacterota > DSM-4660 > Desulfatiglandales > B25-G16 > JABXJZ01. The sequence continues at coordinate 4,157 of JAPVWE010000028.1, forward strand.
TCCGTTTGATAATCATCTCTAAGAATTCAGGTTCATTTCTTGGTACCCTTTTGCTGTCAAGAAGAGACCTGTCAATGGTGGCACCTTTCTTTACTGTGATAAAAACCGCCTTTAAAAGGCCAACCCTGTCCAGCCACCCCCTGGACGGCATTTGGGTGCCATCCGGGACATTCACATTTAAGCCTGTTGGAAGGGCTGTCTTAATTATCAGGCCGATTGGATAGTGGTAATAGTCGGACAGCCATTCAAAGAATTCAACCATGTTTGGAGGAAAAAGAGGGTAGGGATCACTGATATCGATTATGTCCTTTAAGCCTTTTATATCTTTGGGTGGAATAATTCTGAGGATATAGCCGGTTACCCTCCGTCCTGAGAAGGGAACAAGGACCCTTTTACCCACACCTGCCTTCCCTATAAAATCGCCTGTTACTCTATAGGTAAACGTTCCGCTGACCGGAAGGGCCATGGCGACCTGAACATATATCTTTTCTGAGGATTCATCCATGAGCGATCGTTGGTTTCTCTCGCCCGCTCTCCCGCTAGCGGGTTCGCTTGAGCTCACAGAGATAAAGAGTTTGGCCTGATTTCCGCCTCAGGCGGGTCGGGCCAAATACTTCCCCCAGAGGCGGAACGAGGCAAACTTCCAGCGACAGCTGGATCGACGTTTGATCTGGATTGCCCTCTCAGCAATCCAGATCAATGCTCTGTGTCCTCTGTGCTCTCTGTGAGAGATAAAAGGGATTCTTCATTACTGCTTGTCTGGTTTGGGCCCTCTCTTACCAAATTGGGAGCTGATTAGGGGTATGTCAAATAAAGACAAATCAATAGATCGGTTCACTGTAATGTCCTTTACGTTATATTCCTCTATAATAGCCCCATTAAATGAATAGACGATCTTGTAGGGATACCAGGTTTGCCTCTTGAGCTCCCGGTAATCGGAAAAATGGAAAACGACATTACCATACTGTAGAAGTAGGGGCAAAAATCGGTCTTTGTCAACAAGAAGCTTGGGGGCACCCTCTTCTTTGTCCCCAATCAGGTATGCTATTCTATCCTCAAACCTTGTTAGGGATGCCCTATCGAGGTTTATACCTACTGCCTTAAGTCTTTCCAATAATCGTTTTGGACCTTGGGCTAACATGAGAAAACGATACAGGGGATCCTGGCTCTCCCCCTCAGAGGTAATCATGCTGTCGATAATCCTCAAGGTTTTAGTGCCCTTATGGATGATGAGACGTTTAGCAGGTTGGCCCGCAATCTCTGACCTATAGAGAGCCGGAGACCTCAAATAGATGATCTCCCCAAAAACCTTTTCCTCCTCTTGATCCAGGTCCTTGATTTTAGTAAGTTGGATTATCTTTAATGTCTTTATAGTGGCGAATCTCTTGGCCATAAATTCTATAATCTGGGTTGGGGGAAGTATATAGGGGTATCCAATCGATGATAGAATAAGTAGAATAGTTAAAGATAATACAATCCGGAAGTTTGATAGTTTTGCCATGTCTCCTCCATCTGGATGACCAGCTCATCAAACCTCTTCCTGTCTCCTCTATTCAATCTAAAGGCAGGGGGAGATTTGATGCTCAGGGGATTTACAAACCTTCCCCTTTCACTTATGCTAAAGTCAAGGTGGGGCCCTGTTGACAGTCCGGATGAGCCCACATAACCGATCACATCACCTTGCCTAACCCTTGAGCCTTTCTTGAGACCTTTTGCAAACTTGCTAAGATGCCCGTAGCCAGTTTCATATATATGATTGTGCCGTATCCTTATATAGCGTCCATATCCTCCCTTCCATCCAATAAAAGATATCCGGCCATTTCCTACAGACTCCACTGGTGTTCCAGTGGGCGCAGCATAATCAACGCCATAGTGGGGCCTGTAGGTCTTCAGAATTGGATGAAACCTCCTTGAAGAGAAATAAGAGCTGATCCTCCTATATCTCAGGGGAGATTTCAGAAAGGCCTTTCTTAGACTTCTCCCCTTCCTGTCGTAATAGCCTGATCTATCTTTAGAATCAGTAAAATAAAAGGATTCGTGAACCCTCTTCTGATTGACAAACCTGATTGCAAGCACCTTTCCATGGCTTATATATTTCCCTTTTCTGTAGTACCTGTTAAGAACTACCTGAAAAGTGTCTCCTGGCCTGATATCAACTAAGAAGTCTATATCCCATGCAAGCATATCTGCAATCTCCATGATAACGTCAGAGGGGATACCCCTGTCAATAGCCGATTGATAAAAGGAGTTAGAAACCTCTCCATTGATTGCCGTTGGAATGGTTATCTTCAAGGGAGAAGTAAGGCTCGGGAGGAAATCATCACCATTCCTGATAATGAAGAGGGTCTTCTCTGCTGATAGATGCAGGGAAATCTTTTCTACTTTCCTGCTCTTTTTGTTGAGCCAGATATCCACTATCTGGCCTGCTCTGGTCTTGGACATATTAAAGAATGGTCTAATTGTCTCTTCTATTCCTATGATATGCAGAGGTGAGAGGCCATATCCAGCCAAAATCTCGTAAAACGTTTTACCCTTCACAATACGCTCTCTTATCCTCTTGTGGTTAAGAGACCAGTCCTGCCTTGACTCAAAATAATCAGTATAGCTAACCAAGAGAGGAGCAATTAATTCCTCTGTGGCTGCTATATGATCACCTGATCGGAAAAGAATCAGGAAGAATACAACAATCAATGCAATGGTAATAGAGACGAGAAGAATTCTATCCCATCTGAGGGAAGGTGTGGGGCTTTTCTTTGAAGTATAAGATGGTTTCTTTTTAATTATGCTTAATAATTTGATAAAAATAGTTGACATATTAATTTCTTTATGCTATTAAATATAAAAATCATAATATAAATATATTTAACTGTAAACAACTTTATCTTTAGAAAGGATAGCTGATGGCTGATTATTTGTTTTGCACGAAGAAGAAGAATAACCCCCGGATAGACGTTCGAATATGCCAGGAAAAATGTCCATTTGAAGATAGGTGTCCGCAGTTTCTGGCCTATCAAGAGACATCCAGCAATCAATCCTCGATCCTAAATTCGGGATTGATCATATCACCTCTTCTCAACCCCGTGGCCTCAAAAAACTGAATCCCGCCAGTTTACAAGGGTATAAAGGGTTGTTGATCATCTCCTTCATTAACGTCCTGGCCACACAAAACCAACATCCCTGCCCTGTGTTTCCAACACTCCTCCTTTTGGGTTATGCTATAAGCAAACCTTGTCAATGTCAAAAAGTGTCTGTATCGAGGAAATATCCTGAGCCAAAAGACAGATGAGGGAGCTATCAACCATTTAGATCTTTATCAATTCATAGCTACGGGTTCCTAAGCCTATCTTCTGGGCGTAATCGAGTTGAAATCCCCAATCTATGTCAGGATAAAGACCCCGAAATTTGTCCTCCCCTGGCCTGGTATTCACCTTGAGGGATGAGCCATGTAATACCGTCTGCTGGTTAACCATATCAACTGAGACCTGATCAATGGCTACTGGGTCAGTAGAGGCGATGATACCAATATCAGGCACTATTGGTGCATCGGTATATCTGTTGCAGTCGCACAATGGTGATATATGGGTTAAGAAGTTAATGAACAGCGCCCTCTCATTCTTTTCTTTAAGGACTCCAAAGGCATATTCCACCATCTTTTTCTGTATAATAGGTATATCCCTGCTCCACCGAACATTGATTGCTGAATTGGGACAGATAATTATGCATTCACCACAGCCAATGCACTTTTTGGGTTCGATAACCGCCCTTTCCTCTTTAATGGAAATAGCCTCCTCCGCACAGTGTGCTGCACACTCACCACAGCCATTGCACTTCTTCTTTTTTATCTTAGGTGAAAGATCAGAGTGCTGTTTGAGTTTGCCATGCCTGGAGGCGCAACCCATACCTATATTTTTGATTGTTCCTCCAAAACCTGTGAGCTCATGCCCCTTGAAATGGGCAACACCTATCAATACATCTGCCCTTACTATCTCTTCACCTATATCTACCAGCTTAAAGATCTCCTTATCTATCCTTATCTTAACCGAAGATGAACCTCTCAAGCCATCCGCAATAATAATGGGGGCATCAACTACAGAGTAGGCAAAACCATTTTCTATGGCAGTCACTATATGAGAAACACTATGACTTCTTGACCCTTTATAGAGGGTATTGGTATCGGTTAGAAATGGGGAACCACCCAATTCCTTTATCCTGTCTACTATCCGGCGAATGAAGATAGGCCTGATAAAGCCGGTAGTGCCTTCCTCGCCAAAATGAAGCTTGATAGCCACGAGATTACCCGGCCTTACCTTCTTATCTATACCCGCTTCCTGTAACAGTCTGGATAGTTTGGCAAATATATTTCTACTAGCAGTAGCCCTTAGATCGCAGAAAAATACCTTGCTTGGTGTCATTATCCCTCCTTCCTATCCCAACAAAACCAACAAGATTAAAGGTAACTGGTCACGGGGTAAACCGGGATATGAGGGCTTTTCTGATAAAAACCCTCATATCCCCCAAATAACCAAATGGCGCAACCCTGTGCTCACTTACAATTAAAGTGAGCTAAAGTTGTAATAATTCCTAAATTTCTCAATCCCTCAATCTTAAGTGATCAACCCAAGAAACCCAACAAACTCAAAAAACCCAAAAACACAAATAGCAAGATCAAATAAGAACAATAGAGTTTTTTTATTGACAAACAAAGACAACTCTGTTTAATTCAGTCCTAATCTTCCATGAGAGAGCAAAATATTGGTGAGGAGAACGCTAATTGATATGAAGAAGTTACGCTTTATTCTGTTAGGATTTATTATTTGTTTAACTACCTTTTCCCAGATGCCTGCGCGGGCACAGGAACCTAAAGACATCCTATCCATTGAGGCCTTTGACATGCTCAATACCGTTCCTGACACATATCTGATTGATGTTAGAACAAGGGCAGAATATCAATTGATAGGCCACCCACCAATGGCCTACCTCGTTCCTTACTTTTTCTTGACTGACAAACTTGCAAAAAAAGGAGAGATCTGGGTATATCAATTCAATGACAAAAACAAATCTTTTGTGGAAGAGATAAGCAAGAAATTTCAAAAAACAAACAACCTCCTTATGATAGGCAGGGATGGTACCAGGAGCATCTTAGCAGCCAAGGAACTTATAAAGAACGGGTTTAAGAATGTTTACAATGTAAAGGATGGATTTGAGGGGCCACCTTTTCCATACTTCGAAGATAAGAACCTGCATAAATTTTACAGGCAACTAGCAAAAACACACAAGATCCCTGCTTACAATCATCGCCGTTTTTATGGCTGGCAGTGGTGGGGCCTTCCCTGGACCTATGACATAGACAGTAAATATATATACCCTCCTGACAAGACCCCAAAAGAAAAGAAGAAAAAGAAGTAGACTTACATCAGGGGTCTGATAAAGGCCAGGGCTATAATCGTCTTACTATCAATTATCTTATGGTTCCTGATCATCCCTAACACCTCTTCAAGTGGCAAGGTCTCTAGGGATGATATCTCGTTGTCATCAATCTTTTCTCCTGCCTTTATCAGATCCCTGCCTACATAGAGGTGGATAAGCTCATTAGAGTATCCAATAGCAGGGGCATAGGTACAGAGCCATTTAACAAATCTTGCCTCAAAGCCTGTCTCCTCCACTAACTCTCTTTTGATACATTCCTCAGGGCTCTCACCCTCATCAATTTTACCTGCGGGAATCTCAAGTGTTTCCCTTCTCAAGGCATACCTGTACTGCCGTACCATAACAATCTCATTATCTGAAACAAAAGGTACGATCGCCGCAGCCTGCGGATGATCAACACAAATCCTCTTGCTTATGCTTCCATTTCTTAGACTCACCTCATCCAGATACACAGTGAAATTCTTTGTGCCCAAACTCGCCAGCCTCTGTATTTTTCGTTCCATTTCCTCATTCCTCGTTCCTCGTTGCTGGGTCCTGGTTATAAAGAAAGGCCAACGAGCAGCTGGTAACCGGCAACCAGCAACGAATAAAAATTACCACGGAGAGCACATAATTGTTTGCATTGAACATAACAAAGAAGGGTGCACAAGGCTCATGAGGTCTTTTCTGATGTGACTGGCGGGAGGCCGTCGTCCTTTTCATGACTTATCAGTGGGGGAAACCGCAGCCCCCGACTTGTCGGGGGAATG
>JAPVWE010000029.1 GCA_028572035.1 Desulfobacteraceae bacterium
CACCTACTGTAAATTGCTTGCCAGACTTAAGGATCTTATAATAGTTGCTGGCTGCAAGGATCTTATCCATGGCTGCTGTAAGGTTATCACTGTTAGCCAGAGGCACGATCCTATAATCCTCCCAGTCAGCTTCAATCAACCGGCAAATGTCTTCCGGGAGCTGATTGTTTATGTCGATAATCAAGCGTATGCCACTCCTTAGGTTCAAAGCGGGAAAAGTGTCGGCCTTTAGGTTTATCTGCCCACCTGAGCTCAGGGGAATAAAGTGCTCACCAATATCAATCCATTCCTCACCCATTTGATTGAAAATATCCCCCAGTTTTTTTCTTAAAGAAACAGTATCCTTAGCTGCGCTGATCTTGGTTTCCTTTGAAACTGTCTTTATCTTCTTTATCTTTTGAGGCTTAGCCTTAATAGGCATCCTGACTATCTCTGGGGAATAAATGGGAAGCCTGATAACCTGATTTGGATAGATGAGATCGAGGTTTTTCAAGGTGGGATTGAATTTCTGGACGAGTCTTAGATACTCATTGTAGAGATATTCAGTCGGTATGTTATATTTGCTCTGGATGATCCTGGTCAGAGTATTGCCTGGCCTAACCACGTAGCTCTCAAAATCCATCTCTTTCAATGAGAAGACACCCGTTATTGATTCCCGGGCAAAGTCCCCCGCTTCCACATACTTGCTGACTGGTGTTATATCAAGTGGAATTAATATGGTCTGTCCTGGATGAATAAGATCAAGATTTGTCAAAGATTTATTCATGTTTTTCAACATTGAGATGAGCTCACGGAAATCTGGTCTTCCAGTTAATCCCCTCTGGCGCAGAATTTTCCAGATGTAATCACCCTCTTTTACCCTATAGTGCTCACAGGTAACCTCCCTCCCTTCAATCCTTTTGACAGTGGCCTGTTGAACTAAGGAGATAGAAAATGTGTCTTTCTCTTTCCCTTGAACCAAAGGTGCATATAAGCAGGTAAGAACGATCAGGATTGCAAGGGGAATCAATGTCTTTTTCACTACCCTACCTTTCACTTAACTGATATAATTCATAGGTTGTTACGTATCACTGACAGAAGAACTCAATTCGCTTCGCTCCCGCCCGCTTCCGAGTTCCGGAATTCGGAAACTCGCCTGAGCGAGAACGACCCGCCTGTCTTGCGTTGCAAAGCATTGCGGGCAGGTGGCGGGCAGGCACAATTTGGAATATTGGGGCGAAGCCCCTAAGTTCTGTCATTTTAGATAGTTAAACAATATTATGTCAAGGTTTTTTCCCAGGGACTTAAACGCACAATATATTGCAGCATGCAAGATGAAATATACACTATGTGGTATTTTTCTCTTTACTCTCATCCTAAAACCTGTTATTAATACTATTATAATGGCTATGGAGGCAAGAGAAGATGAGAATAAGAAGCATTTATATGCAAGGTTTTAAGTCTTTTATAGATAAATCAAACATCCAGATTTCCCCTGGGATCAGTGCATTTGTTGGGCCTAATGGTTGCGGGAAGAGCAATATAGTTGATGCCGTACGTTGGGTAATGGGTGAACAGAGCTCCAAGCAGTTGAGGGGTCGTCAGATGGAAGATCTGATTTTTTCAGGGGCAGGCCCTTTAAAGCCCTTGGGGATGGCTGAGGTAACCCTGACACTTGAAGATGCTAAGCAATTCTATGATGCAAGCGAGATATCCGTTACCAGACGGCTTTTCAGGTCTGGAGAAAGTGAATATCTAATCAACAATTCAGCATGCAGATTAAAGGATATCCAGGATCTATTTATGGGTACAGGATTGGGCAATAGACCGTATTCTATTATTGCCCAGGGAGAGATCGGTTCCATAATAGAGCAAAAGCCAGAAGAGACGCGGCTTCTTTTGGAAGAGGCAGCCGGCATTACTAAGTACAAGGTAAGAAGAGAGGCATCCCTAAGAAAGATAGCCTTAACAAGAGAGAATCTCAGGAGGGTGGAAGATCTTCTTGGAGAGATTAAGAGGGAGATGAATTCTCTAAAGAGGCAGGCCAGCAGGGCCAGAAGGTTCAAAGAGGTAAGCTCTGAGATCCGCCGTTTGGAGCTTGTTTTGCATGCCCATACCTATGATGAATTGTCCACAGAGAAGGTAAAGAGGGAGAAGATCATCAATGATCTTATCGAGAAGGAGAAGGGATTGGAGGCGCTTTTGTCTGAATCTGAGAAGGGTATTGAAACTAAGAATCTGGAATTAATAGAGAAAGAAGAGGCCTTATCTACACTTAAGGAGTCAGTTTTTTCCCTCAGGGAAGAGGGCAGAAAGAATGAAGATACAGTAAGGCATTTGTCGACTGATCAGGAAAGATTAAGCCAGGCTGATATCCGGCTGAATGAAGAGAAAAAGGAGATCAGTGAAAGACTAATGGAATTTCAGTCTGATAGCAAAGAGATTGACTCCAGGGTTAAGGAACTACAAAAATCGGTTCAGGAAACCTCAACTCTTCATTCTCATCATGAGTCTACTTTGAAAGACCAAAGGCTTTCACTGGGCAAGATAAAAGATGAGGTGAAAAAAGAAAAACCCCACTTAATTGAGTTAGCCACCAACGAGGCGAGGCTGAGAGGTGAGGTAAGGAATCTGTCTGAAATGATCAATCAGTCAGAGATCAGAAAGAATGGGCTTGAGGAGGAGTCTAAAGAAATTGCAAAAAAACTTGAGACCCTATCCCTTTTGTCGGGTGAGAAAAAGGAAAGGATGGAGGAGGCATTAATCCAGGTAAGCTCCATTGAGAAAAATGCACAGGAAGAGCGGGCAAAACTAAAGGAACTGGAAGAGGTTAGAAGAAAAAAGGAATCTGAAAGGCTAGCAGCAGAGTCAGAGCTAAGTCTCCTTCATTCTCAATTAAAGACCATCAGGAACCTTATTGAAACCTATGAAGGATATAGATCAGGTGTTCAGACAATTATGAACTCTCACGAGCTAAGGACCATTAAAGAGGGCAGGGTCCTTGGTGTGGTGGCAGATTTTATTCAGGCTGAAGCAGAATTTGAGGTAGCTGTTGAGGCGGCGTTAGCGGAAAAAATACAGTATGTAATCGTGGGCAGGCAGGAAGATGGCAAGGAGGCTATCGAGTATTTGAGATCAAAAGATATGGGGCGAAGCTACTTTCTTCCCCTTGAGGAGTTTAAGAAAGAGAAATTCCTTGATGACGTTGAAGTCAAGCTCAATGGTTTTAAACTGCTGAGAGATCATATTACTGTGTCAGAAAGATTTAGGCCGCTGATAGAGTCTTTCCTGGGTAATGCGGCATTAGTAGATAACCTCTCTCAGGCTATATCTGCCTGGAAGAAGGATGGGGGTATACAAACACTGGTCACTCCAGAAGGTGATCTGGTAGATGAAAGAGGTGTCATAATTGGCGGGAGATTGGGGAAAGATTCCTTAGGCTTGCTTGGGAGAAGAAGGAGGGAAAATGAACTAAAGGATGCAATAAGAGATAAGGAAAAATTCATTTCTATCGTGCAACCAGACCTTGGGGAATTGGACGCACAATTGGATGATATACACAGTCTCATTGCTCAATTGGAAAGAGATAAAGGAGTCTATGCACAACAGATTGAAGGAATGGATAAAGACATATTCCTCGTCGAAAAGGAATCGGAGCAACTGATAAAACAGTCTCGATATATAGTAAACCAGTTAGAATCCTTACGTGAGGATAGCAAGGAAAAGAGGTCTCATCTTACTAATCTTGAAGAAGAGGTATCAGGATGCCTTAGGGAGAAGGAAGAGGTTCAGCGTATAGTTGCAGAAAAAGAGGCTAAGGTTGAAGAGCTGGAAAATGCTCTTGATGATACAAAAGAGAGTCTTTCCCAACACCTCCTCAGATATAACCAGTATAGAGAGGAAGAGAAGGGTCTGATGCGAGAAAAAGAGAGACTCGATCAATTCATACGTGAAATGGGGACAAGAATCAGCAAGATTGAAGAGGAGATACATTCAAATAGAGACCACTATGAGAGTTCTTTGAACACTGAAAAAGAGGTAAAAGGAGAGTTAAAGGTCATTTATCAAAAACAGCAAGGGCTTGAAAAGGAGGTCAAAGAGCTTGAACATGAATTTGAGGCCCTGAGGGAAGAATTAAGGGAAGAAGAGAAAAAGGCTGCTCTTTTAAGGGAAAGGATGAGTGAGATACGGGAGAAAATCAACGAGGCAAGGATAAGGGATGCAGAGATAGATTTCCAGGTAAGGGGCATATTATCCCAGGTAGGCAAAGAAACGGGGATCAATCTTCAAAGGGAGTATAAGAAATATTTGGAGGAAGATTTCTCAAAGGCTGACTATGAACTGAAGCTCAACGATCATAAACGTAGTAAAGAGAGAATGGGAGAGGTGAATCTTCTGGCTATTGATGATTATGAGAAATTACGGGAGAGGTATGAATTTATAGCAGCACAGCAGCAGGATCTCCTTTCCTCCATTGATTCCCTTAATAATGCTATCAGGAGAATCAACACGATTTCAAAGGAGCTGTTTCTTTCTACCCTGGGGAAGGTTGATGAGAAATTAAAGAAGGTTTTTCCTATCCTCTTTAATGGTGGCAGTGCGAGACTGAGGTTGATTGATGAAAGTCTCCCATTAGAGAGTGGTGTGTTAGTAGAGGTGCAGCCTCCAGGAAAGAGATTGGTTCACATGGGACTTCTGTCTGGTGGGGAGAAGGCCTTGGCAGCCATGGCCTTGCTATTTGCCATCTACCTTATTAAGCCAAGTCCATTTATTATAATGGATGAGGTGGATGCCCCCCTGGATGAGGCAAATACAGATCGGTTTAATGACCTATTAAGGGAGATCAAGAAATCATCCCAGGTAATCATTGTTACCCACAATCGAAGGACCATGGAGATGTCTGAAAGGTTGTATGGTGTGACCATGGATAAAAGTAATGTCTCCAGAATTGTTTCTGTAGATCTGGAAGATTACCGGTAACAGACGGAAACGTTCACCGTTTTTCATTCCGACGGACAACGGACAACAGACAACGGTCTTGAATGGAGGGAAAGGTCCTTTTGGATAAAGGAGAACCTGCTCATGGTAAGGCCCTGCCAGGAAGACTGTGGGATAAACTATCTAAGACAAGAAGAGGATTAACAGACAGGATCAATACAGTAATAACTGGAAAGAAGGCAATCGATCCATCCCTCTTAGAGGATCTTGAGGAGATTCTTCTTACCTCTGACATTGGCGTTGAGACAACAGGGCAGTTGATTGAGGGGTTACAAGAGAGGGTAGATCAGAAATTCCTGGACAAGCCAGAACAGGTAAAGGCCATTCTAAAGGAAGAGATGATTTCCTTGCTAGAGGCCAGCCAGGGCCTTTCTACCCTTAATTTACCAGAGAAATTCTCCGGGACCTTAGATGCAATCATGTTTGTGGGTGTCAATGGGGTGGGAAAGACCACTACTATTGCCAAGATGGCGCATTATTATCAAAGCCAAGGGCAGAAGGTGATGCTGGTGGCAGCAGATACCTTCAGGGCTGCTGCCACTGAGCAGTTAAGGATCTGGGGAGATCGGGTAGGTGCAGAGGTAATCAGTCAGAAAAGAGGAGCGGATCCAGCAGCAGTTGTTTTTGATGCCCTATCTGCTGCTAAGGCAAGGAAAATAGACAAGATCTTTATTGATACTGCTGGCAGACTTCACACAAAGTCCAATCTAATGGAAGAATTGAAGAAGATTCAGAGGGTGGCTGGTCAACAGCTTGCCGGGGCTCCTCATCAGGTTACCCTTGTCCTTGACGCCACTACCGGCCAGAATGCAATTGCCCAGGCCCAGGTATTCGCTCAATCCATTGGGGTGACAGATATTATTCTGACCAAATTGGATGGAACTGCCAAAGGTGGTGTAGTCATTGGTATTTCTCGGAAGCTGGGTATCCCTATCTCCTTTATATGTACCGGCGAAGGGCTTGAGGATCTTGAGATATTTGATCCGAGAGAATTTGTGGAGGCTATCTTTGCGTGAAGTCTGGTGATGTGAAAAAGAGTACAGTTAAAAGACAGATAATGTGGGGAGATCTTGACCCCCTTGGAATCGTCTTTTATCCTCGGTACTATGAGTGGATAGATGTGAGTGGTCATGTGTTTTTTCAATCCCTGAACCTTAATCTGGGAGCCCTGGTAAAGGAGAGGAGGATTATATTTGGTCTTGTGGAGACAGGTTGCCTATATCATCTACCAGCAAGATATAATGAATGGATTGAGATTGTTACCTCTATTGATGATCTTTCGGACAAGACTGTGGTATTACGACATGATATTTCCCGCTTCTCGGACAGGGCCCTTATGGTAGAGGGATTTGAAAAAAGGATCTGCTTAGATGTTTCCGACCCTTTGATGTTCAAGGCAATTGAAATACCAAAGGATATCAGGAACATCCTGACAAAGGCACATTCCTCTCATTGATCCTTCGCAGAAAATCAGCATCTCCTCTATTTGATATGAGGGCTTTTCTGATGAAAAACCCTCATATCACCTTAAATAACCACATGGAGCAACCCTGTGATCACTTGCAAATTCTCCAGTGATAGGGCCCTTTCCGGAACAACTCTATAAGCCTCGTTCAGGTGAAGAGAGAGCCGTGGACCTCCTCATCTGACCCCCAACACTTCATTGACGCTCATCTAATGCCTCCCTCTGTGAATCCTTGCTTCTATCTCATTTTTTCTGAATTTCAGACCCTGATAAAGGGGGTTTGATTTCACTGCAAAGACCTGATATAAATCTCAAGATCTTAGCGTATATAGACAGCTAAAATTGCGATCTAGGACTAGATTGGAGGCGAATGAACATGGAAAGGTCATACGAGGTTAAACCCATTGTCCTGGGGAAGATTTGGCGGGATGGTGGTGCCTTGCACTATCTCACCTTCTACGGCCAGCAGGGCTGGCTGCCGGTTACCATGTGGTATATTAAAGGGGCTGATATGCCTATCCTGGTGGACACAGGTGGACCAGCCAAGGAATTTCCCAAATACAACCCAATGCCCGCCGAGGACATCATCTCCTTTGAGAAGGCCCTGGCTGCCGAGGGGCTTCGGCCGGAGGACATTGGACTCGTCATTTGCACCCACCTGCACTACGACCACGTCCTGAATATCAGGAAGTGCATCAACGCCCGGATGGTGGTGCAGAAAGCAGAGCTGGACTTTGCCCAGTGCCCTCATCCTCTGTTTGCCCATCTCTATGACACAACAATGGCTAAGGAGTTACCGTTCGAGACAGTGGAGGGTGATGTGGAGCTTCTGGCCGGGATCAAGCTCCATCATTTTGGAGGACATACGCCAGGGTCTCAGGCAGTAGCTGTGAGGACCCACCAGGGTCAAGCGGTGATCAGTGGTATGTGTACTACCCAGAAGAACTTCGACCCACCTAAGGGGGTGGCCCACACGCCACTTCTGGCCTGCGGCATTCATGTGGACCCCATTCAGTCCTATGAGGCCATAGTTAAGATCAAGAGCATGGCTGACATAATCTTGCCTAACCACGACACCAGGCTGCTGGAGGGGATGAAGTAAGATTGGTCTTAGTCGCCGTAACAATTAATTCCTGTGAACTTCTTTCTGTAAGATTCTAATAACGGCGTAAGTTTTCTTTCCGGTGTTTTAACGTCCTTTAACCTCTCTTTAATCTCTGCATCGCTTAGCCTTACATTCAACCTTCTGTTTGGAATATCTATCTCTATAATATCACCGTCTTTTATTGCACCAATCGCTCCGCCGTTATAGGCCTCCATTTCAACATGACCTATACATGGTCCTGTGGTGGCACCTGAGAATCTTCCATCGGTGATCAAGGCTACTTTTGTATACCCGGCCCCCTTTATTGCATCAGTCGGGGTTAACATTTCAGGCATCCCCGGTGCCCCTGCCGGTCCCTGGAAGGGCAGAACCACTATATCTCCTTCGGCAATCTTTTTCACTTCAATTGCATGGAGTAAGTCCTTCTCTGTATAGAACACTTTTGCAGGTCCTGAATGAACCATCATTTCTTTTTCAACAGCAGTTTGCTTTATTATTCCGCTGTTCGCAAAATTTCCTCTTAATACTGCTATCCCGCCTTCAGAATGGTATGCATTATCCGGGGTTCTAATAATATCATCATTTAATACCTTTCCTTCCTCTGCTATCTGCTTTATTGATTTTTCGTTTATCGTTGGAGAGTCTTTTATCGTATGTTTCAAGCGGTTAAGAATTGCGGGAATGCCCCCGGCTCTGTCAATATCTGCCATCTCATGAGGCCCCGCAGGGATTATCCAGCATAGATTGGGAGTTTCTCGGGATATTTTATCAAACAAGTCTGCATCAATATCAATGCCGGCTTCTCTTGCTATTGCCGGAATATGTAGAATCGTATTGGTTGAACCTCCCATTGCCATGTCTACTCTGATAGCGTTTTCAAAGGCATCTTTTGTCATTATATCCCGTGCCTTGATATCTTTTTTCACCAAGTCTACGATTCTTCTCCCCGATTCATACGCCTGGTCTCTCTTGAGCGGGTCTATTGCCAGGGTCGTTGCACATTTGCTCACTGACATGCCCAGTACCTCACTAACAACTGCCATGGTATTTGCCGTATATAGACCGACGCAAGACCCTGGCCCACAGACCATATCAGGAAGCATTTTTTCAGCCTCTTCTGCTGTTATCTTGCCGGCTTTGACCTGGCCAACGAGACCAAACCCTTCAATGGGATGGCGCTTGTTTCCCTCTATGACATTTGCCTTCATTGGTCCGCCAGTAAGAATAACTACAGGTAGATTAAGACGGGCTGCCGCCATTAACATTCCCGGGGTTATTTTATCGCAGTCTGTTACGCCAACCCACCCATCTAGCAAGTGGGATAAGGTCATAATCTCAACATTGTCGGCAATATTTTCTCTACTTGGAAGGCTTAGTCTCATTTCCACAAACATGGCAATGCCGTCACAAACACCCGGAACGCCCCATTCTAATGGAACGCCTCCGGCATCTCTGATTCCTCTTTTTACTTCCCGGGTTAGTTCATTCAGATGGATATGACCGGGAATAATGTCGTTATAACTATTTGCAATACCAACAAATGGTTTATCCAGGTCAAAGTCTTCTTCTTTTAGGCCAGACGACATTAATAGGGCCCTGTGCGGCAGGGTCTCTATATTCTTCTTTAATATATCTGAACGCATTATTTTACCCCCTGGTGCTCCTCTTCCAACATTGCCCTCAAACATCCAGTAACCCTTTCCATAAGCTCGGGCATGGTTTTCCTTTCGTAATTGACTGTTGAAATAGGTGTGCCAAGTTGAATTGTGATGAATCCTTTTTTCAGCTTGAAGGCCCCCCTTGGCATGACCTTATTGCTGCCTTTGATAGCTACTGGAACAATGGAAGAGCCCGATGATATAGCAAGTTGAAAGGCGCCTTTCTTCAATGGTTGCAAATGTCCATCCTTGCTCCGTGTCCCTTCGGCAAATATTACGAGTGAGGCACCGTTTTTGACCATATGAACCGCCTGTTTAACGCTACGCCTGGCCTTTGCTGGAGACGATCGGGAAATACTTATGTAACCGGCTCTCCTCATGGCCCAGCCAAGGATCGGAACCCGCATTATTTCCTCTTTAAAAATGAATTTGAAATCAACCCGGAGACATGCCAACAGGGCGAATATATCAAAAACACTCAGGTGATTTGGAATATAGATATAGGCCTTATCTTTATCTATTTTATTAAGCCCATGTATTTCCACCCCGACACCGTTGGCCCAGAGAATAATCTTAGACCAGGGGACAGCGACGTAGAAATGGACTATCCTGCCACTGGGGGAAAAGAGGGATAAGAAGATCGCAAAGAGTGACCAGATGAGGGTATTTATCACCCCAAAGAATGCCCAGATAAATATGGATCTGATCATATTATGTATGTCATTAGTCAATAGTCATTTGTAATTAAGAGGAATGGTTAGGAAATTCCACGTTTAACCAATGACCAGTGACGAATGACCAGTGACCTTTCCTAAAGTTTAAAAGTAACTATGTAATCCGGGAAGATAATTAACACCAAAATAGGTGAAAAGTACAGAGGCAAAGCCGATTATGCTCATTATGGCCATCCTTTTTCCTCTCCAGCCCCGCACGAATCTGGAATGAAGCATTGCAGCATAGATAAGCCATGTTATCAAAGACCATGTCTCTTTTGGGTCCCAGCTCCAGTATGATCCCCATGCAGAGTAGGCCCAGACCGAACCCGTGATAATCCCCAGGGTTAAGAAGATAAAGCCAATAACAACACTATGATAGGAAAGCTCATCTAAGATTTCTCTGCC
>JAPVWE010000030.1 GCA_028572035.1 Desulfobacteraceae bacterium
CCTATTCTGTCACATCAATTTTCCAGTTTTTGACGGATGTGCACTGGACCTTGATATAATACTGACCTGGTCCTTTAAAGACCTTAGTACCCGTTCCGGGGCCCACCGTGGTCGCATCAACGAAGTTTTCGGTTTGCCCCCTGGGATAAACCGCTATCATTTGCCCACCCCACGAACCCTTGGGTTCCATCGCATAGGTGAGTTTGAACTCTTTCCCCCGAATTTTGAAAGGCTTTGTGGTCGTATCTGTGCTTCCGGAAAATGTAGCTGGCGATGTGACCGGCTCGCTGACTCCCGCTCGGACAACCTCCACTTGCCAATTAGCAATCTTCTTGGCCCTGACCTTGATATAGTACCTACCCTTCCCCTTGTAGAGATAGGTGCTGCCACTCCCCTCCGGCAAGGGGGAGCTAACAACCATTTCGGTATAGTTGACTTTGTCTCCCTCCGGATACACGTATAGGACAAAGTTGTACCCCCTCTTCACTGCAGCTTTATATTTCCAGTTGATCTGCCATTCCTTGGTGTTTATGTTAAACGGACTGCCGGTAAGGTCTTTGGAACCACTCAGAAAGATAGGCCCCAAGGGTTCGGGTGCCACTCCCAGATGGGCACAGGAAAAAGTTCCCAGCAAAAATAGTAACCCGCAGCTGACAAAAAAGATCTTTCTCATTTTAACCTCCTCCTTTCTGCTTATGTTTTTGGTTTGGGCTCCCGGCCCACCGACTGTTGCACATAGCACACAGCCATGCCTGAGCCCTGTTTGTTAACGATCTCACCTCCCACTTGACTGGAATGGATGTTGAGGCACTTGGTCTCTTATGCCTCCATAAAATAATAATCTTTCGATGTCAAGCTTTTTTGACTTCTTTAAATCGCAAAGGCCAAGGTTGATGACCTTTCCCTGATATCAAACTCGGGATCGACCGAGCTCCATTTGTTGACAAAAAAATTCTTAGGGGAGCTCAGATTTCCTTCGTGCCCTATATTGGAAGGTATATCAGAGCCAAGAACAGATTGAACATATCGCACCTTCGGTGCGGACCTGTAGGGGTTCGATTTATCGAACCCGCAATGACGGACGTCATAAATGCCGCCCCTACAAGGACTTAAAATGGGATTTCCTATACTATCAAGCTATCTTCTTTTCCCACCCCAAGGCTGTTTTGCAAATAAAGGCAAGGTTATCGAATTGAGGTTTCCAGCTTAGATGTCTTAAGATTTTACTATTATCAGCTACAAGGATTGGAGGATCACCAGACCTTCTTGGTGCTTCTCTGGTGGTAAAATCAATCCCACTGATCTTTTTCATTGTATCAATAACCTCTCTTACCGAGTAGCCTCTACCATATCCACAATTAAAGATATCCGAGCTATTACCTTGTTTTAGATATTCAAGGGCAGACAGGTGGGCAGCAGCCAGATCTTCAACGTGGATGTAATCTCTTACCCCTGTTCCGTCAGGAGTATCATAATCAGTTCCATAAATCTCTAAATACCCTGTCTTGCCAATAACTGTTTGAGCAGCCTTTTTTATGAGGTGTGTAGCCTGGGGAAAGTTCTGGCCTATCTTGCCATCAGATGATGCCCCGGCAACATTAAAGTATCTTAATGTAGTGTATTTGAGATCTTTATGAGCCTGGGCAGCATCAACTAGAACCCTTTCACTCATAAGCTTGCTCATCCCATAGGGATTTATAGGATGAACTGATGTTGTTTCCTTTACAGGGATTTCATCAGGTATTCCATAAACTGCGGCTGTCGAAGAAAAGATAAAATACTTAACCTTGTATTGAAGGGCCATGCTAATCAGTTTGATGGTATTCACAGTATTGTTTGAGTAGTATTGCAAGGGATTGGCTACAGATTCAGGAACAATAATTGAGGCAGCAAAATGAATAATAGCATCAAATCTTCTTTTTGAAAAAATCCTAGAAATACCATCAAAATTTGATAAATCCACCACTATCAAATCTCCGTAAAGGACTGCCTCCTGTTTCCCTGTAGAAAGATTGTCAATCACGGTGATGTCATAATCCGTCTGTTCACCCAAAAACTTGACCATGTGACTTCCAATATAGCCTGCACCGCCCGTGATTAAGACCGATTTCATGGAATAGACTCCTCACAAAGATCCACTGACATCAATGGCATTAGAAAGCAATGGTATATTAGTTTCTTAAAGCAGAAAATTCAATGTAATTAAGAGATCTATCAACAAAAACTAGTCTTATTCCGTCTGAATTATTTCGAACCGCTTGACAATTTCCTCCTTTTTTCTATAGTCAAGATTCCATACTATGTATGTGGTCCGTTGTCAGTGGTTAGTCGTTTTTACAGACATCGAAAGGCTTGCATCCAAGTGATAGCAGGAGATCTAATAAAATGGATCAGAGAAGCATGGAAATTAGAGAAAGACCTAAGGCCTATATGATTGAGGAAGAAGGGGTAGTTAAAGAGGTACGGGGCAACAAGGCACTGGTTCTTACAGACAGAAAGGCGCAGTGTGGTCAGTGTGTGGCAAAGGGGTACTGCCAGATGCTTGGTGGTGGCAAAGAGATGCTTTCCGAAGCCCTCAATCCCGTTGGTGCTAAGACCGAAGACATTGTGCGAATAGGCATACCTTCCGGCACGGTGACAAAGGCCTCTCTGGTTGTCTATATGATTCCTGCAACAGGTTTAGTAGGAGGCGCGGCCATTGGATATTATACTGGTAAATCATGTGGTTTAGATCCAAATTTATCTACCCTTATTGGTAGCCTGGCCGGGATAGGGATCTCAATGATTTTCGTTAGGCTCTTGAGCAATATATTGAGCAAAAGGCCATCTTACCAACTGGAGATTATTAAGATCATTAATCCTGAGGATCCTGAATCCAGGGAAGGGAGTCGAACTTAGGGGCTTTGCCCCTTTCTCAGTCTCTGTTATCCTCTTCAACCGCATCTATCAACAACTCAAAGATGTTTGGCACGGCGGAGATCACCCTGTTCCAGGTAGGTATGTAAGGAACTTCAACCGGTGTTTCGAGAAACTGCTGTCCAGCGCTCACAATGCACCTAACGAAGGCCTCGGCCGTACTGCCTTCTTTATGTCTGTCATAATGTAGGCCGTTTATCTCGGAATCATATTCATACCGAGCAATGAGGTCCTGGGCAATCCTCAAGTAGCTCGCCCTCAAAGTCACAAAAAACTCATTTGTAAGCGTGTACCCCATACTTGCCATAGTCCTAAATATAGACTTTGCGATGTCCGTTCCCATCTTTAGCAAACCCTTATTCGTATCTTCCAGGGTTAGAGGTTGATGCTTGTGTTCATAGTTATCAGAAAGGTCAACCTGGCATATTCTGCCCAGGGCACAATTCCTGTGAATTTCAGCAAGAACCCCGACTTCTAATCCCCAGTCACCGGGAATTCTGATGAAACGTGCCAAATCCACATCCATTGAAAATTCCCCAGCCAGGATATACCTGAAACTATCCAGGTACTCTAAGAACTGATTTGAACCCAGGGTTTCTTTCAGGGCCCTGATAAGAGGTGTTACAAAGACCCGGGTCACCCTTCCGTGCATCTGGTCCGTGACCCTACTGTAGTATCCCTTGCAAAAGCTAAAGCCAATGTTCGGGTGTGCAACGGGGTAACACAGCCGGGCAAGGAGATCCCTGTTGTAGGTGACGATATCGCAGTCATGCAATGCAATAACCTGGCTATCTTCGAGGGCAAGGGTATATCCGTAAGAGGTCCATGCAGACCTTCCCTTGCCATCATCACCAACATTGATTCCGTTTTCAGCCAGTAGATTATATAGATTCTTAATTGCTGGACCTGTGCACCAGATCAATTTAGGTTTCTGGGGAAGAGCAGAAAAAAACTCCTTTGCCTCTCGAAACTCCTCTGCGTTTGCCCTTCCGATGGCAACAATGATATTCTTAAGATATTTCACATTCCTGAGTTCCTCGACAATCCTCGGAAGGCCAGGCCCCTGGAGTTCAAGTGGAATATATGGAAGGACAAGAGAAATAGGCCTATGTTTTGTGGCCTCTGCCAGTTCCTCCTCAAGTTCTTCGAGATCCCTCTGTTTAAGCCTATGAAATGTTGCTATTTCACCATTTTGAAAAAAGTCCGACATTATTCCTCCCTCCAAACTTTCTAAATTGCATCCTTCCTTGACAAGGATGCATCAAAAAACCACTTCCAACTTTAGGCACTTTATCAGCCTAAGGCTGATTTAGCTCACTTCAAACCCTGGCCCAGACCTGGCCTATAATCTTAATAGGCTGATCAAAGCACCTAGCGCATCATAGACTTAACAGTCTGATTTAAGCTCGTCGCGCCAGGGCAGGCTGGCCTACATGATTATCTATGCTGATTAGAACGCATAGCGCCAGGGCGGGCTTTAGGCACTTTAAATGTCGTTGCCAGAACTGGAATCAAAGTCATAACCAGCCTTCTTGTAATTTTCGAGGGCCCTTTCTTTTATAAGCTTATCCTTTGTTTTATCTGAGTATTTGTCAGCCAACTCCGCTGCATGACTATAGAGACCAGCCTTTTCGTACTCGGTTATCTTTCTTTCTGTTCCTATATGCTCTGTTGATGGATCAATAACTGCAGCATGACACCATGAGATAATCTTCTTAACTCTCTTACCGCAACCTGGGCAATATGAAAGGGGTTTTTCATCAACGCCCTGGATGTGCTCAAAGCCTTTCCGGCACACTTTGCAAGCTTTTTCAGGAATCTCTGCCTGGTACTCGTAGATCGGCATAGGATTCATACCCCACTTACTACCATAATATAGTATTATCACAAAATAACATGATAATCTACTAGCTTTAACAACCGGCTTCATTACTGCTCGGCTGAGCGCCTCGGCTGAGCCTTTCGGCGGTGAGCTCAAGGCCGAACTGCTCGTCGCAGGCTCGCCGCAAGCCCTAACCGTTACCGAAATACTAATGAGATCGCCCCATTCTAAATCTGGGTTGACATTTTTTGGCTAGAGGCTTATATCTCCACTTCTCGAAAGCATAGTAAACCTCTCTTATCTGCCTTTCCAAAGGGCAGGTTTTTTATTGACTTTGCTAAAGAGGTGCGGTAACATAAAATTATTCTGAAATATTGGAGAGTTAGAATGTATGCAGTCATCCAAACAGGCGGCAAACAGTACAAAGTAACACCAGGGGAAGAGTTGCAGGTTGAAAAACTGGACGGCAAGGCTGGGGATGAGGTTTATTTTGATAACGTGTTGCTTGTTTCCAAAGAGGGTAAATTAACAGTCGGGAAGCCTGTTTTGGAAAATGCCAGGGTTGTGGCTAAGATTACCGGGCAGGGAAGAGGGCCTAAGATAGTTGTGTTTAAGTATAAGAGAAGGAAGGGATATAGAAAGAAACAGGGCCACAGGCAAGATTTCACAGCTGTAACAATAATGGAAATTAAGGCATGAATTTCGTTATTGGTTATTGGTTATTTGTCTCCCAATAACGATTAACGAATAAGGAATAACCAGCGACGAGAAGAGGAGGTAGGGATGGCACACAAAAAGGCAGGTGGCAGTTCGAGGAACGGCAGAGACAGCTCAGGAAAGAGACTGGGCGTAAAAAAATTTGGAGGCCAACTTGTTAGGGCTGGCTCAATCATCGTCAGACAAAGGGGAACTAGTATCCATGCAGGAAACAATGTGGGTGTCGGAAAAGACTACACACTTTTCGCAAAGATCGATGGGACAATTACCTTTGAAAGATCGGGTAAGTATAAGAAACTAGTAAGTGTTTATGCCCCTTAATAGCGAGATCAATTAACGTGGTTGAGAGAGAAAACAATGCTGGTGGCCTGTTAACAAAACAAGTAACCAGGAACGAGTAACCAGTAACGAGAATGGGATTTGTTGACGAGGCTGAGATCGCGGTAAAATCGGGTGACGGGGGGGCAGGGTGCATAAGCTTTAGACGCGAAAAATTTGTTCCGAAAGGGGGGCCTGATGGTGGGAATGGAGGAAAGGGCGGAGATGTTTTCTTTAAGGCCACCAGGAGGCTCTATTCCCTTTACGATTTTAGCGCCAGGCGTTATTTCAAGGCCCAAAATGGCAGGCCCGGCAGAAGTAAGAATAAAGCAGGGAAAAAAGGCAGAGATATCGAGATTCAGGTCCCAGTAGGGACCATGGTAAAAGACAAGGAAACAGGAGAACTGCTGGCTGACTTAGTCCACGATAACCATCAGATACTATTGGTGGAGGGTGGAGAAGGTGGTAAAGGAAATAAGCATTTTACTACTGCAACCAACAGGGCTCCCACGTTTGCCCAGGAGGGCCAGAAGGGAAAAGAAAAAAGAGTCAAACTGGAACTCAAACTTATCGCAGATATAGGTATCATAGGTTTACCCAATGCTGGCAAATCTACACTCCTATCACGCCTTTCTAATGCACATCCCAAGATAGCCGACTATCCCTTTACAACTCTTGCCCCTCACTTAGGGGTTATCCTTTTTGATGACGAACAATCTCTTACCATTGCTGATATCCCTGGCCTGGTAGAAGGTGCAAGCAGTGGCAAGGGTTTAGGGCATAGATTCTTACAACATATTGAGCGGACCTCCTTTCTTTTGCATCTTCTGGATATGTATCACCCACATTCCGGAGACGTTCTCAAGGACTTTTTCATAATACAAGAAGAATTAAAATTATTCCATCCATCCCTGATTAAAAAAGATCAGGTGATAGTAATAAACAAGATCGACCTGAATCCTACCAATAACAAGGATATCCGGGAAACTTGCCATGCCTTTAATGACCGGGGTTTTGAGTGTCTGTCAATCTCTGGCCTCACCGGAGAAGGAGTAGAGGAACTCAAACAATTCTTAAAGGATAGGCTCCTTCCATCAAACAAAATGTCTGAAGTGGGCTAAATCAGCCTTAGGCCGATAAAGTGCCTAAATTTGAAGTTGTTCGTTATCCGTTGTCCGTTATGGACGCAATAAACTCAACAAATACAAAAACCCAATTAATGAACCATTCCGGGTAAGGACGTGAAATTAGGTATCCTTGGAGGAACCTTCAATCCCATTCATTTAGGTCACCTGAGGGTGGCTGAGGAGACAGGTGAGGATTTAGGTCTTAAAAAGGTCTATCTAATACCATCTGGTATGCCACCACACAAAAGTCCCCACCCCATTGCTGACTTTTCTCATCGCTTAGAAATGGCAAGGCTGGCAAGTGAAACTTCACCCATACTCGAGGTGTGGGATATTGAGGGGAAAAGACCTGGTCTATCTTACTCCATTGAAACACTAAAATTATTCCATTCCCATTTTGGATCTAAACTTGAACTATCCTTTATTATTGGCACAGATGCCTTTATAGAGATAAAGACCTGGAAGGAATACCAGAACCTCTTTAGATATGCCTCTTTTGTTGTTATTAATAGACCAGGGTATACTGCGAAGAAGTTTCTTACCTTTCTCGACTCTCTTAATGCTGGTTTTGCATGGAACCCTGAGAGAAAATGCTTTTGCCATCCATCGGGTAATATCTTACTTAAAAGAGATACAACATTGATGGATATATCAGCCAGTAGAATAAGGGAAATGGTAAGAAAAGGAAAATCTATTCGCTTTTTGGTACCGGAGGCGGTAAGAGAATATATAGAAAAGGTAGGTTTGTACCTGATTGATGAATCCACTGGATAAGGCCCTTCTCTCTGCTAACATCATCCTTGAAAGGAAGGCAACTGACCCTGTCCTGTTTGAGGTTGGAAAGTTAACCTCCATAACGGACTACTTCCTTATTGCCAGTGGTACATCAAGTAGGCAGGTGCAGGCCATTGCCCAACATTTACAGAGAAGAATGAAAGAGGAAGGTTTCACCCCTTCTGGTATAGAGGGTGAGAGGGATGGCCACTGGATATTGCTGGACTACGGTGATGTTGTGGTGCACCTCTTCTACCAGCCCGTAAGAGAATTCTATGACCTTGAAGGGTTATGGTTTGAAGCCCCAAGGGTGGAGATAGACAAGAATGCTTCTTAAGATAGAACTTAGTTCGCTTCGCTCACAATTGGAATGTTGGAACAATGGAACAATGGGTTCCGGGAAACTGGAGCAGTGGTTTACTCTGTTAAATAGGGTTCCCCCCGGCAAATTTACCAGGGTGAATTGGCAATACCCTGTTGACGAAGAAGTTAATAAATGAGAGCCTTCCTTATAAAATCATCATTCCAACATTCCAGTATTCCATTATTCCATGTGCGAGGCAATACGCAACAGCCTCAAAAAAATTCCTCTAATTTTCCGCCTGAGGCGGATAGAAATTCCGATATGTTTAAGAATCTCTTCATCCTTCTTACAGCCCTCTTCTTGGTAAGCACCTTTCTAGTAGAGTCTCCGGCCGCATTTTTATCTCCTGAAGCGGAAACTGAACTTGGAGAAAGCTTTCTCATAAGTATCAGTTCCCACTATGAGTTTGCCGACTATCCTTACCTGGTTCAGTATATCAATGACCTTGGTACCTATTTAGGTCGTCAAATAGAGGTCCCATATTTCCCTCTCAAATTTTACGTGATAAAAGAGGATAATATTAATGCATTCGCTGCTCCTGCCGGCCATGTGTTTATCTTTTCAGGCCTGATCAGGGTGATGAACAATCTGGACGAGTTGGCCTGTGTAGTGGCCCACGAGCTTGGCCATGTAAGTGCCAGGCATCTTGCCTCAAGGATAGAAAGATCCAAGAAGATTGCGATGGCCACGATGGCTGGTATCTTAGCGGGAATTCTTGCTGGAGGTAAGGCAGCAGGTGCCCTTGTGACCGGTTCAATAGCTGCCGGAATTCAGGCCGAACTTGGCTACAGTCGAGAGGATGAAAGGCACGCTGATCAGTTAGGGTTTAAATACGCCCATAGGTCAGGTTTTGACCCCAAGGGAATGATCACTACTTTAAAGAAGATTCAGAGGGAAAGGTGGTATGGAAGCGGGGGGATCCCTCCTTACCTCCTTACCCATCCAGGAACACCGGAGAGGATGGCCAATATAGAGGCAATGTTGCAAGGATATAAGAAGATGCCTGATCCTGATAAGACAAAAGAGCTGCGGTCCCGGTTTCCGATCTTTTATACGATGGTTATAGCCCTCTGTCATGATAACGAAGATGCAACAAGGGAGTTCAAGAAAAGGCTTCGTACCGATCCTGAATCCAGTATGGCGCATTATGGTCTTGGCCTGGTCCTGGAAAGAGAGGGGTTCATAAATGAGTCCCTCGATCGCTTCAAAATAGCATTAAGGAAAAAACCTGATTCTATCCCTGTTATGTTCTCCTTGGGTAAGGCCTATCAAACGAATGGACAATACGAGAATTCCATATCTGTCCTCAATAAGGCACTTGATCTCTCACCTAAAGATAAGGAGATCATGGATCTCCTGGCCCTATCACTGCAATATCTTGAACTCTACGGCCAGGCCGCCAAGATCTATGAAAGATTGACCTTCCTTCCACCAGTCAAAGACAGGGCCTATTATAATCTTGGTGTGGTCTACGGCCGGCAGGGTAAATTAGACCTGGCTCATTATAATCTGGGGATTTATTTCACCAAGCTCAGAAGGAGAGATAAAGCCCTTTTCCATTTTGAAAAGGCAAAAGAACTTGCACGGAGCAAGCCGGCGTTAAAACAAAAGATTGATAAGGCCTTAATGGATCTTAAGAAATTTTAGCTCGCCTATGGCGGAGCAAATCCTTCCAATTTCCCCCTGCCTCTTTCAAATCGATTCACTGGAGAATCCCAGTCTGGATATCTAAGGCAGCATCTATCACTATTTTGGACTACTACCTTTCCATGTTCACAACATGGAAGCAATATCGTAAACCCTGTTAGAAGTTTTTGAGCCGAGCTTTAAACCACGCCGCATTGGATGTCTACTCATGCTCAAACTTATTCTTTTTTTCTTTCTAACAGGATAAAGGATACACCATTGTCAAGGATCAAGTCCTTGAACATATCGCACCTTCGGTGCGGACCTGTAGGGGTTCGATTTATGCGCCTGAGGCGCATTTATCGAATCCCGCTTTGCGGGACGTCATAAATGCCGCCCCTACAAGGACTTAAAAAGGAAATTTCTATACTATGAACTTAGCCGCGTGCGGCGGGACTTTTTCGACAGGATTAACAAGATTTTCCTATTTTCTTTATATCCTGAACATCCTGTCTATCCTGTCTAAGAAATGGGATTTCCTATACTATGAATCTATGA
>JAPVWE010000031.1 GCA_028572035.1 Desulfobacteraceae bacterium
CGAAAAAGGATTTTGTTGACATAAATAAGAAAAAGCAATAGCATTATAAGGCTAAATTGTTTAGGATTTTCAAGTATGTTTGAATTATTAACTGAAAAACTAACCAGGATCTTCAAGGAATTAAGGGGCCGAGGGAGATTAAGCGAAAAAAACATCCAAGAGGCCTTGCGAGGGATTAGGCTTGCGCTTCTTGAGGCAGATGTAAATTATAAGGTTGTTAAGGACCTCCTCGAAGAAATAAGACAGCGGGCTCTTGGGCAGGAAGTATTGGAGAGCCTTACCCCAGGTCAACAGATAATTAAGATAGTACATGAAGAGCTTACGAGGCTGATGGGAGAGGGAAAGAGGGATCTGGACCTTAGCGGCGAAAAACCTCTTAGTCTAATGCTTGTTGGCCTTCAAGGTTCCGGAAAAACAACGACTGGTGGTAAATTGGCCAACTACCTGAGGAAGAAGGGATACCGTCCCTACTTAGTGCCGGTGGATACCCGAAGGCCAGCTGCTGTCGAGCAACTTTGTAAAATCGGAGAGGAGATCGATATCCCGGTTTATCCCACTGATAGCAGGGAAAAGGCCGAAGATATTTGCCTGAAGGCCAAGGAGGCGGCATCGAGGATTGAATCAGATATTGTCATTTTAGATACAGCTGGCAGGCTCCATATTGACGAACAGCTCATGGAGGAGCTCTTGAGAATTAAGGGTGTAGTTCATCCAGCAGAGACTCTTCTTGTGGCCGATGCGATGACAGGGCAAGATGCAGTGAATTTGGCTTCAGCATTTAATCAGGTTATTGATATTACAGGGGTCATCTTGTCAAAGATGGAAGGGGATGCAAGGGGGGGAGCTGCCCTTTCCATAATGGCGGTAACAAATAAACCGATTAAGTTTGTTGGCATAGGGGAGAAGCTGGATGCCTTAGAACCTTTTTATCCGGACAGGATGTCTTCCAGGATCCTGGGAATGGGGGACGTTCTATCCCTGATAGATAAGGCACAGGCTGAATTTGATCAAAAGGAGGCCATTGAACTTGCAAGGAAGATCAAGAAGGCCGAATTTGATCTGGAGGATTTCAAAAAGCAGCTTTCATATATTCATAAGATGGGATCATTGGAAGAGATTCTAGGGATGATACCAGGCATTGGACAGATGATGAAGGTAGGAAAGCTAAAGACCGATGAAAGGGAACTTGTTAGGTTTGAGGCTATAATCAATTCTATGACACCTGAGGAAAGAAGGAACCATAGAATAATAAGTGGCAGCAGGCGAAAAAGGATTGCCATGGGAAGCGGAACAAGGGTAGAAGACGTTAATCGGCTTCTTAAGAATTTTGGTCAGACAAAGAATATGCTTAAGAAGTTTAGCCGAGGAACTGTAAGAGATCTATCTTCATTGGCCGACTTCAGCTAGACTGATGGGGTCTGAGCCCTTTACAAAAGATTGACAAAAAAGGGGCGGTTCAGGAAAAAATTGCAGGATTGGCAGGTTTGGCGTATAATAGCAAACATAAATAGAGGGGGTGAGAACTGTAGATATGGCGGTAAGAATAAGATTGACCAGGAAAGGGGCTAAGAAGAGACCTTTTTACCGTATTGTGGCAGCCGACTCCGAGGCACCAAGGGATGGTAGGTTTCTCGAGATATTAGGGTACTATGATCCACTGGAGCATCCAGCCAAAGTACATGTTGATGAAGACAATGTTAGAAAGTGGATACAGAGAGGAGCTACACTTTCGGAAACTGTTAGGTCTCTTTTGCGGAAGAAGGGAGTATCCACGGTTTCTTCCCAAACAAGCTAAACTGTGTTTAACGAGAATTTGAGGTGGAGGAGAATGATGGAAATGAAAGAGCTGATTGAATACATTGCAAAGGTTCTTGTGGATAATCCGGAGGAGGTAAAGGTAACTGAACTTGAGGGAAGACAGACCTCTGTGATTGAACTGAGGGTAGCCAAAGAAGATTTGGGAAAGGTAATTGGCAAACAAGGAAGAACCGCCAGGGCGATGAGAACTATACTTGGTGCGGCCTCGACCAAGATAAAAAAGAGATCTGTCCTGGAGATTTTGGAGTAGTTGATCAAAGTAGGGCTTGAAGATCTGATTCTGATAGGGCATGTTGTCCGCCCGCAGGGTTTAACCGGTCTACTGAGGATAGTTTCTTATGCTCAATCAAAAGAAACATTCCTCAAGGCCGGTTCTGTATTTCTGGAGACGGGTCAAAACGAGTTATATGAAAGGAAGGTTGTTTCTATAAGACCCCACCGATCTGTCTTTCTTCTAAAATTGTCGGGTCTGAATTCAATTGATCAGGCAGAGGCTTTTAGGGGAGCCGGGATATTAATAAAAAAGGATTCTCTCGCAAAAAAGGACGAGGATGAGTTTTTCTGGTATGAGCTCTTAGGATTGGATGTATATCTGACAACAGGCCAATATCTTGGGGTTCTAAAGGAGGTTTTTCCTACGGGGAGTAACGACGTTTATGTGGTCGAAGGTCAGGGGAATGAGTTCTTGATTCCGGCAATTCACCAGGTTGTTAAGGAGATAAATATACCTCAGAAAAGGATGATAATTTCACCTATGAAGGGCTTGTTAGATCTTTAATGAGATTTGATATTCTTTCAATATTTCCGGAAATGTTTGCCCCCCTGATTAATTATGGAATCATTGGGCGAGCAGTAAAGGGGGGGCTGATAGAGATAAATCTGGTGAATATAAGAGATTTTGGTGAGGGACCGCATTTGATGACTGATGATAGGCCCTTTGGAGGTGGGGATGGTATGGTTATGAAACCAGAGCCAATCTTCCGTGCCCTGGAATCGATTCCCAGGGTGAAAGGGGATAGAAAGGTCATCCTGCTAACACCACAAGGGCAACTTTTTGATCAAGCAATAGCCCGGAGACTAACCAAGCTCAAGCAGATTGTCTTAGTGTGTGGGCGATACGAGGGTGTGGATGAAAGGGTAAGATCTACGTACGTAGACATGGAGCTGTCTATTGGTGATTACATCTTGACTGGAGGTGAATTACCAGCGATGATCATCGTGGAAGTTGTTAGCCGATTGGTTCCTGGCGTATTGGGTGGAGTAAGATCTAACCTTGAGGAGTCCTTTGAGGATTACCTCCTCGAGTATCCACAATATACGAGGCCGAGAGTCTTTCAAGGGGAGGCAGTACCATCTGTTCTATTATCGGGTGACCATGGGAGGATCCAGCTTTGGAGAAGAAGCCAATCTATAAAAAGGACGTTAGAGAGAAGGCCAGATTTGTTGGAGAAGACGCATCTGAGCGAGATGGATAAATCCATACTGGAAGAGCTAAAACAGAAACAAGGCAAGCCCTCAGCACCCGGTAATCAGGGATGAGGCGTATAGGAATTTCCTTTTTGGACGCAGATAAACGCAGATTTAAAAGATTTTTAATGCGCCTAAGGCGCATAAAGATAAAGAGCTAATAGAATAATTACCTGCCCGCCATGCGAGCCCGCAAGGCGAGTTTCCGAATTCCGGAACTCGGAAGCGGGCGGGTCTGCGGATATCGGCGAAAATCTGCGTCCTAATTTAATTATTGCTGGATAATCATGTCGTTTTATATTGGGCTTCTACACTATCCCGTGTATAACAAGGGGGGAGAGATCATTGCTTCAGCAATAACCAACTTAGATCTCCATGATTTGGCAAGACTGGCAAAGACTTATGGAGCAAGGAGATTCTATGTTATCAATCCCCTTACAGACCAGCAAGACCTGGCCAAACGTATTTGTCAACATTGGGTTAGCGGTTATGGAGCCCTATATAATAAGGATAGACAAGAGGCGATGTCTCTGATCTCTGTTGTTCCAACCCTTGAGGCATGCATAGCAGAGATTAAAGATAATGAAGGTGAGATACCAATTTTGATGGCTACTGATGCGGGGAAAGACAAAGGGAAAAGAGTTAATTATTCATTGGCAAGGGAGATAGTTGCCTCTGTCAGGCTGGTAATGATCTTATTTGGTACAGGTTGGGGGATAGCTAAAGAGCTTATCAGGAAGGCAGACTATTGTTTAGATCCTATTATTGGTGTATCTCATTATAATCACCTTTCAGTTAGGACAGCAGCTGCAATAACCCTGGATCGTTTGTTTTCCCCGTCTGCAAAGCCGCAAAAAGATAGCTAATCTGAAGTAAGGGAGAATAGTGCGATGGACCCAATAGAAATGCTGGAAAGAGAACAGATGAGGGTAGATATTCCTCCGTTTAAGGCAGGTGATACAGTCAAGGTGTACAGCCGGATTAAGGAGGGTGACAAAGAGCGGATCCGGGTCTTTGAAGGGGTGGTTATCAGGAAAAGAAAAGGTACCACAGGGGCTACCTTCACCGTGCGCAAGATCTCATATGGTGTGGGGGTGGAGAAGATCTTTCCCCTTCACTCTCCCACAATAGATAAGATAAAAGTGATTTCTAAGGGTAAGGTAAGGAGAGCTAGGCTCTACTATTTACGCAAATTGAGGGGTAAGGCAGCCAGGCTTAAGGAAAAAAGGTAACCGGTAGCAAGAAAGAGCCTGATATACTTTGCCTATGGATAATCAATTCCACGAATTTCAGGCCAGGCTTGCAGGTTACTCTTTGGTGGCTGGTGTTGATGAGGCGGGACGGGGTCCGTTAGCTGGTCCGGTAGTTGCAGCTGCTGTGATTCTACCCGAGGATATTGTATTGGATGGGGTTAAGGATTCTAAAAAAATGTCCGAGGGTGCTCGTGAGGAGGCCTTTCCCCTCATCCAAAGAGCAGCAATAGATCTTTGCGTAGCAGTAGTAGGCCCAAACGAGATCGATCGGATTAATATTCTTCAGGCTTCCCTAAAGGCTATGAGGCAGGCGGTTTTGACTCTGGATCCCCAGCCCGATTATTTGTTGATCGATGGCACTCACCCTGTAGACGTTTCCATTCATCAAAGGTGTATCATAAGAGGGGATGAGCTCTCTTTATCTATATCAGCGGCCTCTATTATGGCAAAGGTCTACCGCGACAGAATTATGTATAGCTACCATACGTTATACCCGAGGTATGGCTTTTCCTCGAACAAAGGTTATGGGACACCTGGGCACAGAGAGGCTATCATGAGGTATGGTCCCTGCTTTATTCATAGATTAACCTTTAGGGGTGTCCTTGAATGACAAAAGAAAGGATTAGCCTCGGAAAGTTTGGCGAGGATCTGGCAAGAGAAAGACTAAAAGATCTTGGTTACAGGATTCTAAAGACAAATTACAGGTGCTCTCTAGGTGAAGTCGATTTGGTTGCAAGAGATGGTGATGTCCTGGTCTTTGTAGAGATAAAAACACGAAAAAGTGAGTCCCTGGGCCAGATTAAAGAGGTGGTTAACAGGAGAAAGCAGGCCCAACTTTCAAAGGTGGCCCTGGCTTATTTGAAATCTAATAATCTCTGGGGAAGTAAGGCGAGATTTGATGTGGTTGCTATAAGATTAATTGGTGGAAAGAAGGAAATTGAGATTATCAAAAATGCATTTGAATTGGCATACTGATGATCAAAAGTGCCCAAAGTGAGCTAAAGTTTGAAGTGAGCTAAGGTTGAAATGATTTGTTTCTTTAACTTTAGGCACTTTAGGCACTTGTAACTTTAGGCACTTATTAATGGTTCCTAGCAGAGGCAAGAATGGGTTAGATCAAGGCAATATCTATATTGTTTCTACCCCAATAGGTAACCTGGAGGATATTACCTTAAGGGCCCTGAGGGTCTTGAAGGAAGTGGCATTGATTGCAGCTGAAAGTAGAGAACATACCAGGAAGCTATGCGCACATCATAATATCAAGACCCCAATAACCAGCTATAATAGCCATAATCAGCACTATAAAGGACGTATTCTTCTTGACAAGGCCAACTCAGGGCTCGACATTGCCCTTGTGAGTAGTGCAGGAACGCCTGGCTTGTCGGACCCTGGTTCCAGATTAGTGAGGGAGGCTATAGATGCCAATATAAGGTTAGTCCCGGTTCCAGGTGTATCGGCTTCCTTGACTGCACTTTCCATTTCTGGATTACCTACCAATAGATTCATCTTTGTTGGTTTTCTCTCAAACAAGAAAGGGAGACGCAGAAAGGAACTGGAAAATCTAGAGTCTGAACCGCGGACCATGATTTTCTTTGAATCTCCCCATCGGTTGGTTAAGATGCTTACCGATATGTATGAGATTCTGGGTGACAGGAATATTGCCCTTGCCAAAGAGATGACAAAGGTTTTTGAGGGGGTAAAAAGAGGGTCAGTCAGTGAGATACTATCTTTACTCAAGGATGAGCGGATTAGGGGGGAGTATACAATTATTGTTGAAGGCCGGAAGGAAAGAAAGAGGCCTATCTCTGTTATTGACAATTGACAATCATCCGATTAGATTTAGAGAATCATGGAAGAGATAAGATCGTTAAAAGTAATCAATGAACTCGGAATGCATGCCCGAGCAGCTGGCCATATAGTGGGGCTGGCAGGCAAATACAAGGCAAAATTGTTTCTAAGAAAGGATGCTCGTGAGGCAGATGGTTCAAGCATTTTATCTATTCTTTCACTTGCCTGCCCCAAAGGGAGTGAGATTGAGGCCAGAATAGTCGGCAAGGACGCCAAAGAATTTATGAATGAACTGGAAGGACTTTTTAACACTAAGTTTGGAGAGACCGCGGGAGGGCACTATCGCCCCAAAAAAAAGATAATGAAAGGGTTTCCTGTTTCCCCTGGTATCATTATTGGGAAAGCACATCATTTAGATAGATTCAAGACTCAGATTTTTCACAGAAAGTTACTCGACAGAAAAGAGGTAGACGGACAGATTGATCGTTTTAAGCAGGCTGTGGACATGGCAAAGGAGCAGATCCAGAAGTTTAAATCCAGTATGTCAGAACAAGTAGAGGGATATGCCTTTGTCCTGGATACCCACTCAATGATCCTGGAGGATAGTCTGCTCTTTGATTCAACCCTAAAAAGGATCCGAAAGGAGAAGATTAATGCCGGATGGGCCTTGGAAAAATCGGTAAATAAAATCCACCAGCTCTTTAGACAGGTTGAGGATGATTACATTGGCCGTAGAATGGACGATGTGGATAGTGTAAGCGAAAGGGTATTACGGAATTTAGCGGGAGTTCAGCCAGATAGTATCGAAGGTATTAAAGAAGAGGTTATCATTGTAGCCCATAGTCTTTCGCCATGTGACATTGTTGAGATCAATGTAAGTAATGTGACGGGCATTTTAACTGATGTTGGAAGTCGAACATCACATATGGCTATTATGTCTGAAGCCCTGGAGATACCGGTAGTCGTTGGATTGGAAAGTGCTACCGATATGATCTTGGATGGCGATCTTTTGATAGTGGATGGAAGTGCAGGCGAGGTTATTGTTAATCCTGACCCTGATACTATCATTTCCTACGAAGACAGGAAAAAGCGTTACAACAGGTATAAATCTGCCATACATAGGGTCAGACATCTGCCTGCCGAGACCGTGGACGGATACAAGATAAGGATCCAGGCCAATATTGAGTTTTTGGCTGAGGCTAAGGCGGCAATTGAGAGTGGTGCAGAAGGTATAGGGCTCTACAGGACAGAATATCTGTATATGATTAAGAGAGATTTTCCAGATGAACAAACCCTTTTTGATGACTATAGCCAGATTGCCAGAATAGTGGCCCCTAATCCAGTTACCATAAGGACTCTGGATATTGCAAGTGATAAGATGGTATCAGATATGCAGACCAGCAGGGAAGATAATCCTGCTTTGGGTCTGAGGTCTATTCGATTTTGTCTGAATGAGCGAAAGGTATTCAAAACCCAGTTACGGGCCATCTTAAGGGCCAGTGTATATGGTAATTTCAGGTTGATGTTCCCAATGATATCAGGTTTGGGGCAATTTCTGGAGGCAAAGAGGGTCTTAAAGGGTGTTATGCGCTCTCTTGATGGAGAGGGCGTTGAATATGACAGAGAAATACCTATCGGAATTTTGATCGAGATTCCCTCTGCAACATCAATTGCAGATATTCTTGCAAAGCATGCTGATTTTTTCTCAATAGGAACCAATGACCTGATTCAGTATGCATTGGCCATAGACAGAGACAATGAACATGTTGCCCATCTCTATGAACCTTTTCATCCAGCTGTTTTGAGGATGATACACCAGGTGGTCAAGGCGGGTAATGAGGAGGGGATTGAGGTATCCCTGTGCGGGGAGATAGCCGGTGATCCTCTTTCTATTTTGACACTCCTTTCTTTGGGTTTGAAGGAGTTTAGCCTGAATGTCGGCTCTATCCCGCTGATTAAGAAAATGATCAGAATGATACCATTAGGGAAGGTGGGGGATGGTCTTACTGGAATATTAGAGTTACCTACCAGTAAGAGGATTGAGGATTTTGTTTTGAGGAAGGCAAAGTCTCTCCTGCCCGATGTTTTTGAGG
This sequence comes from Desulfobacteraceae bacterium, assembly GCA_028572035.1. Classification (GTDB taxonomy): domain Bacteria; phylum Desulfobacterota; class DSM-4660; order Desulfatiglandales; family B25-G16; genus JABXJZ01. Next base: position 8,420 of record JAPVWE010000031.1, read on the forward strand.
AAGATGTTTTCACGTATAGGCCCCCTGGCACTGCTTAGACAGGTAGTAGATGGAGAAAAAGATTGTTTGTCAGAACAGAAAGGCTCGCCATGATTATTTTATTGATGAGATTTATGAGGCAGGGATTGTTCTTATTGGGCCAGAGGTTAAATCTTTGAGAGAGGCGCGTGCCAGTCTTAGGGATAGCTACGCAAGGGTTAAAGATGGGGAGCTCTTTTTGCACAATATGCACATTACACCGTATCCTTTTGCACACCACTTAGATCTTGATCCCACGAGGACAAGAAAGCTTCTCATGCAAAAGAGAGAGATCAAGAGGCTGACAGGAAAGACAGAGGAAAAGGGATATTCTTTAATCCCGTTATCTATTTATCTTTTGAGAGGAATAATCAAGGTTGAGCTTGCTGTGGCTAAGGGTAAGAGAAAATATGATAAGAGGTATGTTTTGAAAGAAAGGGAGATGAAAAGGGAGCTGGACCAGCTGAAAAAGAAAGATCGCTATTGAATAAAATATATTGTTTTTGCTAGCGATTTATGCTTTAATAGTACAAGTTCATTGAAAACTGGGGGCGAAACGGCTTCGACGGGGATAAAGAAGCTTAGGTTGCATACCGAGGTTCTGTTTGCTCGCTAAACAGGCAGAAAAACAATAAACGCAGACGATTATGCGTATGCTTTAGCCGCATAAATGGCTAACGTCCCGCCGTTCTTTCCTGCGAGGACGGATTGGGGCGCCGATCAGCAGGATAGCTGATCTGAGAGACCTGAATCTCAGGGAGGCGAAATTTTCTCAGGGTAGCCCTTCAGTCACCTCGCCCGATAGGGGTCTTGAGGGCGAATATCAAAGTTCGGGCTATGTATGTAGAGGCTTAAGTGGAATATTTTCGGACGGGGGTTCGACTCCCCCCGCCTCCACCAATCAATTTCAGAATTCTCATCCACCTGCGCCAAGCATCCTCGAGTAAGGTTAAATAGCCCTTACAGTCAGCTTCCGAGAGAAAGACCGCTTGCCCTTTAGTGGGTGACCCCTTGAACATTCCCTAACACAAACGGTGGTGCAGGATCGGTGTGTGGTCGTCAGTGAGAACCTGCGCACTGCGCTTCGGTCGGAATCGGGGTTTGAACTGACGGGCGACAGTATTCAGGTTGAAACTGAACTCATGTCTCCTTTGGAGCAGATTGGCACGCTCGAGGGCCACGTCGGGCTTGAGATCAGGAACGTCTGTCCCTGGACACACCAGTATCGCGTTTGTTGTATGCCCCCCAAGAAACACATAACAGCGACCATAAACTGCCCGAAAAGTCTGAAGCTGTGCGTCTAAGAGCTGGTTCTTGCGAAAGACATTCGCCACTACCGCGCCTTTCGGATGAAGGATAGCTGCCACTTCTTGGAAGAACTCCCGCGTGACCATATGAAAGGGAATATACCCGTTGTTGAAGGCATCGAGTATAACCATATCATATGCCGGCCTGGGGTTCTTGGCGGCCTGTCGGCGAACGAACACACGACCGTCGGATACGTAGACGCGCAGCCTCTCATCGGGTTGAAAGAAGAAAAACTTCTTTGCTAC
>JAPVWE010000032.1 GCA_028572035.1 Desulfobacteraceae bacterium
AATATTAAATCTAAATCTTGTATAAATACAAGCAAAAAAAGCATATGGGATTGTATCAAACAGACACAAGAGATGTGTTAAAATTAACACAGTAACGAGGTAAAGAAGCAGATAGTGAAGTTGCTGTTGCTTTCAATAATCATTATTGATTTCAATTAGTTAATTATCTAAACACATCTTTTCAGTAATCCTTTTAGTCCATGGCACGTTATTTGCTAACAAGAAATATGTCTTATTAGGGTATCTTTTGCTCCAATGAAGTTATTTTCCGAAGGAAGCGCTATGGATTCAAGACAGCGGACGGTGGCAGACGAGGTAAGTTGCACAGGAATAGGTCTTCACACTGGCAAGAAAGTAAAACTTACTGTCAAACCTGCACCCCCGAATAGTGGTATAAGGTTTGAACGCGTTGATATATCACCTGATTGCAGCGTCAAGGCCTCTTTTGATAATGTCATCAAGACAAACATGGCTACCACTATCGGTTTTAATGGGTATAGTGTTTCCACTATAGAGCATCTCATGGCTGCGTTTTTTGGTATGGGTATAGATAATGCCTTAGTAGAGATTGATGGCGAAGAAGTTCCTATTATGGATGGAAGTTCTGCCCCTTTTGTCTTTCTCCTTAAGAATATCGGCGTTGCCATACAGAACAGTCACAAGAGATTTCTCCTTGTAAAGAGGTCAGTCAAGGTTGAAGATGGGAATCGATCTGTTCGCATCTATCCCTCCGATGAGTTGAAGATAACATATAAAATCGATTTTGATCATCCTTTAATAAAGGATCAGGCCTATGAGATATCCTTTTCCCAATCTACTTTCATCCAAGAGATTAGCAGGGCACGGACATTTGGCTTTTTGAGGGACGTTCAGACATTAAGGAATAATGGGCTGGCAAAGGGTGGATCACTGGATAATGCCATTGTTATGGATGAATTCAGGGTTTTAAATGAGGATGGCTTGAGGCATAAGAACGAGTTTGTAAGGCATAAGATCCTTGATTTCATAGGTGATTTAGCCATTCTCGGTCATATAGTAATTGGACACTTTGTGGCAGAAAGATCAGGGCATTCTTTGAACCAAAAATTGCTTAAGAAATTTATGGCACAAGACAAGTGCTGGGAGGAGGTACGATTTAAGAATAAAGAAGAGTGCAGTAAGATAAAGGTCAAGATACCATCCTTTGGTACCCTTGATTCAGTACCTGCCTGAGGCAGTAAGTTGTAAGCAGTAGGCAGCGAAGAGGTCTTTCGTAATTCAAAATCAATTCCTTTCATTAAGTCTTGCAATCATCCCTCCTTTTTTCTATTATACTTCCGATATCATTTTAAGATAACCTATCAAGACTCTCCCAAATTATTTGCGATCTACGATGTGAAATTTGAAGTTAAGGGATTCAGGGATTGTGAATTGGGGATTGTCCGCTTCGGTTTGTATTCACTTTAGACTTTAGGCAATTTTATTGATAACTTTAGGCAATTTAGTTCACTTTAGGCACTTTAGGCACTTAGATTATGCTTTAATCATCTTTCTTCTTTTCTGTATCTCTCCTAAACCTTCTTTGGCAGAAGAAGCTCGCTTATCGGATATAATTGTCACTAACACCCGTGAGCATCTACTTGTCTACTTTAATGTAAAAGATTGTTTTACTGGAGAAATAAACAAGGCTATCTTGAATGGGATTTCAACCAAGTTCACCTTTATCGTCAAGTTATATGAGGTCAGGAATGCATGGTTTGATCGCGAGATAGCAGATATTAAGTTAACCCACAACATAGAATACAACACCCTGAAAAACGAATTTAACCTTTTCTTGCCAGAACAGAATAATAAGAAGGTAAGAACTAAGGATTTTGATGAGGCTAAAAAATTAATGGTAGAGGTAGTTGCCTTAAAGGTAGCCAAGCTTGATAAGCTCAAAAAAGGACTCCATTATCAGTTGCGAATGAAGGCAGAGCTTGACAAGATTGAATTGCCCTTTTATCTAAACTATGTCTTCTTTTTTCTATTCTTATGGGACTTTGAGACAGACTGGTATTCCGTTATCTTTAGGTATTAAGAGTAATGAAAAAATATTTAGATGCAAAAAAGGCAGATCTAAAGAGGCGTAAGCGAGAAACACTTATCATAGGCATTATAATACCGACTATTATCCTCCTTACCTATCTGGGAACCAAGGTTCTGGATCTTGGTATTGAGTTACCGATTGCCGACAGCATCCTGATCTTTGCCTTAATAAATGTTAATGTAATTCTGCTGCTTCTTCTCCTCTATTTGACCATGAGAAATCTGGTCAAGCTGGTCTTTGAGAGAAAAAAGGGGTTCCTGGGCTCTGGTCTCAGAGCTAAACTCGTTTTTGCCTTTGTAATCCTTTCTCTTTTGCCAACTATAATCATCTTTTTTGTTTCAGTGCAATTTATCTCTCTATCCATTGACTATTGGTTTAATCTTCAGGTTGAACAGTCTCTTCAAAAGTCTTTAGAGGTAGGTCAGGACTACTATGACAGAATTGGTGATGAAGCCCTGGCCTTTGGCAATAGCTTAAGTTCCGTAATTACCCATGAAGGCTACATGCTGTTGTCAAAGAAAGATGAATTACAGGCATTCATAGAGGAAAAAAGGAGGGAATATAATCTTGCTGCTATTCAGATCTTTTCATCAAAGTTACTTCCAAGGACCGTCTCTTATGACAGCAGGGTTGATTTAAAGCCTTTTAAGGATGTGAGCACTGATGTCCTGCACAAGAGTTTCAAGGATTCAACTGATATGAGGGTTATTCAGACCTCCTCACACGGAGATCTAGTCAGGGGCATTATACCCATATTTTCACGAACCGAGACCAAGGCCCAGGTAGGAGCAATTGTTGTTGCCAAATTCATCCCAGGAGTGGTGTTAAATAGGCTGGTAACTATTAATAAGGGTCTGGAAGGCTACAAGCAGTTAAAGATGCTCAAGAGACCCATCAAGCTAAGCCATTTGATCACTCTGTCCATTGTTACGCTGCTAGTCATCTTTTCGGCCATTTGGTTTGGTTTTTATCTGTCAAAAGGGATTACAGTCCCGATAGAGCAACTGGCTAAAGCTACTAACAAGATCGCCTCTGGTGATTATGGCGTTCATATTGATCTGGAATCCAAGGATGAGATGGGCGTTCTTGTAGATTCTTTCAACAGGATGGCAAAGGATCTCAGGGAAGGCAACAGCAAACTTGACTTAGTTAATAGGGATTTGATCACTAGCAATAAGGAATTAGATCAGCGGCGTCTCTATATGGAGACTATTTTAGAAAACGTGGCTGCTGGTGTTATATCTGCAGATTCTCGAGGGGTTATCTTAACCATAAATAAGTCTGCACAAAAGATGCTTAATATATCAGCTCAGGAAATGATAGGAGAGAATTACAAGAATGTTTTGGGCCCCAAATATCGGTCAATTATCACTGGATTTGTAGCTGACAAGAATCTTTTTAAAAAGGGATCTATCCAAAGAGAGATAGGCATCTCCATAAGGGGGCGTTCGTTAAAATTGCTGGTCTCGTTGGATGTCTTGAGGGATGATCAAGATAATTATCTTGGATTAGTTGCGGTATTTGAGGATTTGACTGAATTAGAAAAGGCGCAGAGGATGGCGGCATGGAGAGAGGTAGCCAGACGTATCGCCCACGAGGTGAAAAACCCGTTGACCCCAATCCAGCTTTCAGCACAACGGTTGAGAAGAAAGTACGGTGAACGTTTAGCAAAGGAGGATGGGACCGTTTTTGACGAATGCACGCGGTTGATAATAGACAACGTTGAGGAGTTGAAGGTATTGGTGAATGAATTCTCCAATTTTGCCCGTATGCCAGGTTCTAGTCCGGTGCCAGATAATATAAAACAGATCCTTCAAGATGCAATCTTATTGTATAAAGATGCCCACAAGAACATAACCTTCGAGTTTATCGAGGATGATGATATTCCTATCTTCAGGCTTGATAAGGAACAGGTAAAAAGGGCAATGATTAATCTTTTTGATAATGCTGTGGCAGCTATCTCTGGTAAGGGAAAGATTAGCACCAAACTTTTCTATGACAAGGTATCGAAGATTGTCAGGATCGAAGTTGCTGATACCGGTACCGGTATATCTAATGGGGATAAAGAGCATCTTTTTGAACCATATTTTTCTACAAAGAAGTCTGGCACAGGATTAGGTCTCGCCATTGTTAGCAGGATAATCAGTGAGCATAATGGATTTATCAGGGTCGAGGATAATAAACCGAAGGGCACAAAATTTATCATCGAGCTGCCAGTGAGGGTTTGAACTCGTTGCTTGTTGCTGGTTACTGGTTCCTAGTTAACGAGTAACGAGTAATAAGGGACGGGTAACGAGTAATGCTTATCTTTTACCATCTTTTGGCTACCCTTATCCTTATCGTTTCTTTTCCTCCTTATCTCTTGATGAATAAAGGTCGTCTTAAAGAAAGGTTGGGCCTGAACCTTCCAAATCTCGGAGAATCAGGAGTTGGTAAGCCCGCTCGCCTCGCCCCGCATAGCGGGGCGGGCAGGTTATGGGTCCATGCCCTTTCAGTTGGTGAAGTCCTATCTGCCATTCCTTTACTTGAGGCGTTAAGAAACAGATATCCATCAGGGGAGATCGTCCTATCTGTTAAAACTGCTACCGGTTTAGAGGTAGCAAGAGACAGACTTGAGGGTAAGGTGAACTACTTATTGCCAATGCCTCTTGATTTCTGGTGGTCAGTGAGGAGGATCATAAAAAATATTAAACCAACTATTTTTATCCTGGTGGAGACAGACATCTGGCCATGTTTAATTTCATCCTTAAGAAAGGTGGGGGTCAAAACAATTCTGGTGAACGGCAGGGTTTCTCCCCGCACTGGGAAATCCTATGTTAGGTGGCGATTTCTAATCAAAAGAATGCTGAGGACATTAGAACTGTTTTTGATGCAAACAGAACTCGACAGATATCGTCTTATTAGGGGAGGAATCTCTCCAGATAAGGTAAAGGTTACTGGAAACATCAAGTTTGATGGGAAATGGAGACCTCTTAAAGATAAAGAACGCAATAGATGGCTTCAGCTTTTAAACCTGAAAAACGGACTAATCTGGGTAGCAGGAAGCACCCATCATCCTGAAGAAAAGATCATATTTAATGTATTTGGTCGACTCATTAAATCGTTTCCAGATCTTTCTCTTATTATTGGCCCGAGAGAGGCCCATAGGTTTGATGAGGTCTACTATCTTGCCAGGGATCTTGGGTTCAGGGCTATCAGAAAAACTGAATTGCCTTCAGACCCGCCTGCCACTCCACCGAATAATGTTTTTATTCTTAATACACTTGGCGAATTGGGACGGGTTTATGGATTAGCTGACGTTGCCTTTGTGGGCGGAAGCCTTGCTTCAATAGGAGGTCATAATCTCTTGGAACCAGCATCTTTTGGTGTACCTGTCCTTTTTGGTCCTTATACCTATAATTTTGCCACCATGTCCCAATTAATGATCAAATGTGAGGGCGGTAAAATGGTTGCCGATGAATCAGAATTATTCCATGTCATGGTAGAGCTCTTAGGCCAAAAAAGTAAAAGGGAGCAGATAGGGAAAAGGGCTGAGGAATTCGTGAAGCAAAACCAGGGGGCCCTTGATAGGGTGATGGGGATCCTTGAATCTTACATTGAAGTGCCTAAAGTGCCCGCCCGCCTCGCAAGCGAGAGCGTTGCGGGCAGGCCTAAAGTGAGCTAAAGTGCCTAAAGTAAAAAATACAAGAAACACAACAAACACAAGAAACTACTGAACGAAAATGGTCAATTGGTCAGCTATTCATGCAAAGAGAGAAAGAAATGTTGTCACATTTTTCCTAAGGCCCATTTCCTTTATATATGGCCTTGCTATCCAGCTTAGGCTCATTGCCTATAAAATTGGTCTTTTGAGGATTAAATCCCTTCCCGTTTATGTTGTTAGCATTGGAAACATAACGACAGGTGGTACCGGTAAGACGCCATTTGTTGCAATGCTTGCCGAGTGGGCAAGTAGAGATGGATTTAGGGTAGGTATCCTTTCGAGGGGTTATAAAAGAAAGAGAAGCCATAGCAGCCTTGTTGTCTCTAATGGAAAAAAGGTTTTGGCATCTGCTGATGAGGCAGGCGATGAGCCATTTCTGTTAGCTAAGAATTTACCCTCTGTTCCTGTATTAATATCAAAAAAAAGATACAGGATCGGACAATTGGCCTTAAGACTGTTTAATTCGGAGTTACTCCTGTTAGATGATGGATATCAGCATTTGTCACTAAACAGGGATCTGAACATTCTTCTCTTGGATGCTAAGAGGCAATTCGGGAACAGAGCGTTGTTGCCCCTCGGCCCTCTAAGGGAACCAGTTGAGCAGACAAAAAGAGCGGATCTTTTTGTCATCACCAGATGCACAGATGAGCATCCTGGAGATGACCTTGTTGATTTCTTGCGGCGAAATTTTCCCGGGAGGCCGATCTTTCGATCTGGGCATTTTCCTGATCAAGTTATATTTCCTCTTGTTGGAAAAGCCTATTCACCTCGCTTTTTGTCAGGGAAAAAGGTGGTTGCCTTTGCGGGGTTGGCTAATCCAGATGATTTTTTGGAAATGGTAAAAGGTCTTGGGGCTCAAGTCATCCACTTTAAGGCCTTTTCTGACCATCACCCTTTTACCAAGGGTGAGATTGAGGAGCTTGCCTCCTGGAAGAAAAGATCGGATGGCGATTTTTTGTTGACCACAGAGAAAGACTGGGTCAGGACAGATGGTAAGATCGGTTTTGATCCCGATCTTGCTATCCTAACCATAAGAATAGGGCTCCTTTCAGATGGAGATACCTTTCTTGATATCATCAGGCAGGGCATTATTAAATCTAATATAACATTCAGCCACTAAGTCACCAAGACACAATTGGACGCAAATGAACGCAGATTATCAAGATTTTAAACATAAAGAACTAACTGAAAAGATTATTAAAATTTTCTATAGAGTTTACAATAAACTTGGTTATGGTTTTCTTGAAAAGGTTTGTGAGGAATCTAAACGCAAGGCATTTGATAATTTGAAAAAATAATTACCTGCCCGCCATGCGAGTCCGCAAGGCGAGGCGGGCGGGTCTGCGGGTATCGGCGAAAATCTGCGTCCTAAACAAGAAAAATGAAGGTCAGATCCAGGCATAAAATCTCAGCTGAGGGGATTAAAAAGATACTGGTCAGGTCTACTAATTGGGTAGGTGATACCGTGATGATGATCCCTTCCCTGGTTGCGATTAGAAAATCTTTTCCCCATGCCCAGATAACAGTCTTAGCCACTCCCTGGGTTATTCCACTCTTGGAGAATCATCCTGCTGTAGATAGAACAATGATTATGGAAAAGAGTAAAGGTTTCTTTGGATCCTTTGGAGAATTGGTAAGGATTATATCTTGGCTGAGGGGTGAAAGGTTTGATCTGGCTATTCTCTTTCAAAATGCATTTGAGGCCGCTTTTCTGGCTTATATGGGGAGGGTTAGACATATTGTCGGTTACGATACAGACGGGCGAGGATTTTTTCTCACCCATAAGGTCACAAGAGATCGAGATGTCCTCTCAGTTCATCAAGCTGAATATTTTCTGGGACTTATAAAGGCGATGGGTTGGGAGATTGAAGGGGTGGAGCCGACCTTATACCTTAATGATGAGGATATCAAGTCAACCTCGTTAATGTTATCTGAAATGGGTATAGAGGATAATATTTTTGTTGTGGGACTTAATCCAGGTGCTGTATATGGATCAGCCAAGAGATGGCCAGAAGATAGGTTTGCTATCCTCGGTGATTGGGCTGCCAAGAGGTGGGGTGCCAAGGTATTACTGTTTGGCTCGCCTTCCGAAAGAGAGATAGGTGCTAAGGTGTCTCATCATATGCATACCAATCCAGTTAGTCTCTGTGGACGAACTACCTTAGGTGAGGCTATGGCATTGATTAAGAGATGTAACCTCTTCTTAACCAATGATACCGGGCTCATGCATGTGGCGGCTGCCTTTAGTGTACCTGTCGTAGCTATTTTTGGCTCAACTGATCCTGTTGCAACCGGTCCGATTAGTAGAAATGCTAGAATAGTGAGGCACAGCATAGATTGCAGTCCTTGTCTAAAAGAGGTATGTCCATCCGATCATAGGTGCATGTTATCCATTGAACCAGAAGAGGTCTGGGAGGAAGTGGAAGGCCTAAAAAGCGAATTGAAAATTTAAAATTTAAAATTGAAAATTGAACGATGAGGCCGGCTGTATTCTTAGATAGAGATGGAACTATCAATGAGCAACTTGGCTATATAAATCACATAAGCCGCTTAATGCTTTTGTCTGGTGCAGGGAAGGCTATATGCCTTTTAAACAAAAATAACCATATTGTGGTAGTGACTTCCAATCAGTCGGGTGTGGCCAGAGGCTACTTTCCTATAGAACTGGTGAAAGAGACGAACGAGTTGATGAAGAGGGAGTTAGCCAAGGATGATGCATATATGGATGGGATTTACTTCTGCCCACACCATCCGGATGGGCTGGTGCCTGAATACAGGAAAGAGTGCACCTGTAGAAAACCAGATATAGGCCTTATTGAGAAGGCCAGATCTGAATTGGATATAGATATGAGAAGATCATACGTAATCGGGGACCGTTGGCTTGATATAGAATTTGCACATAATGCAGGTCTACCCGGTATCCTGGTATTAACCGGCTATGGTAGGGGAGATCTGGAGTATATTGTGCCTCATAAACAGATAAAACCTACCTTTGTGGCAGAAGATCTACTAAGGGCTGTAAAATGGATCTTAAAACAGGATAAATAACGTGAAGAATAAGAAACCGAATATTTTGATAATAAAATTGAGCGCAGTCGGTGATGTTGTTCACAGCCTGCCCTTTCTGGAGATCCTAAGGGATAGATTCCCTTCCGCAATGATTGACTGGGTGGTTGAGGAGGATGCGTCAGGCATAGTAGAGAGCCATCCGGAGATAGATCGGTTAATAATCTTTCCTCGAAAGAGTTGGCTCAAGAGATTTATCAAGAAAGGTGAATATATTGGTGTTGGAAAAGAGGTGACTAAATTCCTAAAAGAACTTAAGGGTAGAAGGTACGATATTGTAGTTGACCTCCAAGGGCTTCTCAAAAGTGGAATATTGACCTTCCTTGCCAATGGGAAAAGGAAGATTGCACTTAATGGAGGAAGGGAGGGTAGTCTCATTTTTACAAATGAGAAGGTTGCCATTCCTGATCCGGATCTACATGCCCTCGATAAATATTTATGTATTGCTAGATACCTGGGAGCAACTAACCCTGTCTGGAATGGTCAGATTCCCATTTATGATACTGATGAAGAACACGTGGACTATCTTTTAGGGGAAATAGGCAATAACAGTACTTTGGTAGCGGTTAATCCCATGGCCAAATGGGAGAGTAAACTGTGGGAGTTACATCGATTTGCCTCCTTAGCAGATACAATAAAAGAAGAATTGGGAGCAGGGGTTGTTTTCACTGGGAGTGAGCGCGACAAAGCAGCAATAGAGGATATTCGATCAGGGATGAAAACCAGGGCACTGAACTTAGCCGGAAAGACGACCCTAAGAGAATTGGCCTACCTTTATCAGAAGTGTGTTGCTGTTATCTGCACTGATACCGGCCCCATGCATGTAGCTGCAGCTATGGGATCAGCTGTGGTAGTGGCTCTTTTTGGCCCGACGTCTCCTTTAAGAACTGGGCCTTACGGAGCAAAACACAGGGTCATCAGGGCTGGCCTTGAATGCAGCCCGTGCTTTAGAAAGAGATGTGATGATATGTCATGTATGAAGAAGATAACAGTGGAGATGGTCTTTGACACGGTCAAAGAAGTTATAAGTGCCTAAAGTG
>JAPVWE010000033.1 GCA_028572035.1 Desulfobacteraceae bacterium
GTAGCGCCGGGGAGCGGCCAATAGAATGTTATTCCCATCCTCTAAATAGTCCCATACCAATTCTATCAATTCTTCACGATTATAGAAATCATCTCCCCTTGCAGGTGGTCCAACTAGATTTTTAATCATTTCCAACACCTCCTTTAATGCTTTTGTTTTACAACAAAAGCATTGTACAACAAATTCGTTGCATGTCAAGCAAAAAAAGAGATATCTGCCAGTGATGAGAAAAAAAGAGGGGTAGCCTTAGGCGAAGGGAATAACTATCAAACCGATAAAGACATCAGGTCAGTTGCCAGGATGAGGTCTCCCTGGTAAGTTTTCCGGCACTGCGTTTCTCTCTCACTCCTTAGACATTCTGGATAACAATGGGTTAGAAAAAGTCTTTTGACCCCTGAGCGGGTAGCTATATCACCTGCCTGTGATGGGGTAAGATGCCCTTCTACCTCTTCCCCCTCAGGAAAGGAAGACTCAAGGATCAAAAGGTCTGCACCTCTGGCCAAATCCACAATTGCCTCGCAATAACCGGTGTCTCCTGAATATACAATAACTCTCCCTGAATTATCCTCTATTCTAAGGCCGATGCTATGCGGGGAATGGTTTAGGGGAGCGGATAGTACCTTAAAGTTATCAAATTCTTTCTTGTCCTTTTCCTCTGTGTTTAATTCCTCTATCTTCATAAGGCCAGCGGGAAGATCAAGCCATTTTCCATAGGGTCTTCTCAAGAGCTTCAAAAACTCATTTAATCCTTTTGGCCCTATTATGGTAAAGGGTTTTCTCCTCTTGAGGATAGGTGGATGTCTTGTAGCAAAGAAGAGATGTATGAGATCAGCTGTGTGATCTGGATGAAAATGGCTGATGCCTATGTAGTCGATATCCTCGTGGCTAAGGCCCGCAAGTGCCAGTTGCCTGACCGTTCCAGGCCCTATATCCATCAAAAGGAATTGATCCTCAATGAAGATAGCAATAGAAGGGGATGCCCTATCAGCAAGCGGAATAGCCGTGCCTGAACCTAAAATAATAATTTCCATTTTTTGTAAGTAAGCAGTAAGCAGTAGACAGCATGCAGGAAGCAGTTACTCCTTACTCCTTCCTGCCTACTCCCTACTTATAACCCCTCCCATCTCCCAGGGATACGTGTCTTACAGAATTTACACCTCCCATCATTTATGTTGAATTCGGCAATATTATATCCTCTTCTTCTTATCAGAATCTTATGACAATTATGGCAATAGGTGTTGTATCCATCATGACCGGGGACATTCCCGATATAGCTATAGTGTATCCCTTCCTTGAGGGCTACATCCCTCAAGAGTTCCAGTGTTTTCACCGGCGTAGCTGGCAGCCTGTTCAATTTATACCGGGGGAAAAAGCGCAAAAAATGCAGGGGATAATTGGGCCCAAGTTCCTTTAATATCCAGCCACACATTCTCTTTGTCATCTCTGGTTCATCCACGTATCCAGGAACAACAAGGGTGGTCATTTCAAACCAGATTCCTTTTTCGTGAAGAAGCTTGAATGTATTAAGTACTGGCTGAAGCCTTCCGCCGTTGAGCCCCCTGTATATATCATCGTCAAACGATTTGAGGTTTACGTTGGCAGCATCTAGATAGCGGGTGAGATCCTCGAGTGGCCTTTTATTTATATATCCATTTGAAACCAAAACATTCTTTATACCTTCTGCTCTTGCAAGCCTTGCAGTATCATGCATGTACTCGTAATAGGAGATAGGTTCCGAATAGGTGTAGGCGATGGAGGGAATGTTTTTTTCCTTGGCTATCCTGACAACATCAGCTGGAAAGAGTTCGGAGTGCTGTACTTCCTCAGGTTTTCTTTGGGAAATCTCCCAGTTCTGACAATTAAGACATCTGAAATTACAGCCAGTAGTGGCTATAGAAAATACCTCGGTGGCTGGATAGAAATGGCTGAGAGGTTTTTTCTCAATAGGGTCAATATGAACGGCACATGGGTTTCCATAGGCAAGGGAGTAGAGCTTTCCTCCTATATTTACCTTTGACCTGCACACACTCCTGTCTCCTGGGGTCAGGTAACATCTGTTTGGGCATACCATACACTGGACGTCCGTCCCATTTGTCGTATAGTAGAATCCTTCGATTGACCATTTCCACAGGCTCTTGGGGGCGTCGTTCTTGAAGACATGACCCCTAATATCGGCCTTTTCCTCAGCTTTATTTTTAGGCCAGAAACAGTGTCCTTCTGTCGCTATGAGAAGGGACAAAACCCCCATCTCTTTTAGGAATTCTTTCCTGCTTATAGATCGTTTCATCTCATTAGCCACGAAACAATTCTAACCTTTCAGGATCACAAAAGTGCTTGCGGTCTTTATCAATATCAGGGCAATAATAGCCGCCTGAATACCAAGAAGAGGGATTAACAAGGTTCCAATTGCAAGGGTGCCGGCGCCAGCGCCTACAAGGTCAGCGGCAAAGAGACCCGCTGCAGGACTCTCCTTATCCCCAATTATTTCTGCGGCAACGGGAAACTGAAGACCGCATAGCAGTGAAAAAGTGAAACCATATAGGAGAAAAACAATCTCCGGCATCATAGATGGAAAGAAGGTTACCCAGATCAGATATGTCATAAGCAAGAGTAACATCCCAGCCTCCGCCCTTATGAGCATAGCCCTACCTCTTTTTTTCCATCTATTTCCAAGTACCGCGCCAGGCAAGAGACCAAGCAAGAAAAAACTAATTATAGCACCTACCTTGAGATAGATATAGCCATAGATTACCTGAAAGGAGAACAAAATTAACATCTCCACACCCATGGTAGCAAAGCCAGTGGAGAAAAGAACGTATTCCTCCTTTTTTATTAAAAAGAGGTAAAAGACAAGAACTCCAATGAGGGTAGCAATAAACCAATTAGGTGAGGTCCCGTATTTTTTAAACCACTCATTGAACATTATGTTTATAACCCTGGGCCTAAAGTCAGTGTTAATAAACTCATTTGGATTAATGGATTCATTGATGGATTTTATCCTCTCCTTCGTAACATTGCCGTAATAAAAGCCGTCAATGTAAGATGTGGCAATGGCTCTTTTCCTCAACCTTTGTGGAATATCAGCGGTGAGTTTTCCATTGCTTGCAAGGAAATAGACTTCTTCGCCAGGGATGAGGAGAACATTATGGAAGTATCTCTTAACGGTGTTGAAAATGGAGGACAGTTTCTTTATCCTGACCTCTGAAAGATAGTTAGGGTTTGCAATTAGGGAGAAGGAGAGGATCCCATCTTTCTTCAAAATCCTTTTGGTATGAGCAAAGAACTCCTTTGTGTAAAATCGGTTTATCTGGAAGGTATCGGGTTCTGGCAGATCAAGGATTATGGCTGAATACCTTTTATTGCTGTCCGTGATATATTTCCTTCCATCGGCAGGGATGATATTAACCTTTCCCCTGGGGCTCAAAAGACCCGATTGGCTTGCTACTTTGATCAATGTGGGATCTAACTCTACATAATCTATGCTGCGGGGAGCGTATTTCAAGATCTCGTCAAATGTTTCACCCATACCCCCGCTGATCAGAAGAACATCTTCTATTCTCTCAAGCTGGCAGAGGGGATAATGGACCTTTTCTTCGGCAGCTGTTATGTTGAAGGCGGAAAAGATAGGTGTTCCAGATTCCCACAAGGTATATTCCCCTTTTTCTCTGGTCAATACTATTCTTCCATAGGGCGACTCCCGGTAACTTACTATATTCGGACCATATTGATTAGAAAGGGTGGAAAGTTCGAATCTCTTTTCAAAGGCAAGGCCAAAAAAGAGAGCAACGGATAAGAAGGCCCCGAAAAAAAGGAGATATCTCTTTAAACGGATAATAAGGGCAAGGGAAATAAGGATTAGAAGAGAGGAGGTGAGGGCTATTATCTTAAAAGGGCTCAAGAAGTATACCAAAATAAAACTGAACAAAACCCCACCTGTTATATCCCCTATATTGTCAGTGATGTACAATTCTCCTGCTGTAAATTCTCTGCCACTTGTCTTGATAACAGCAAGTGAGTAAGGGAGCATGAAACCAATCAAGAAGGTGTAAGGGGCGCTTAAGGCCAGAATATAAAAAAAGAGGGGATAAAAACCGGGGGATTCTCCATGGATAAACATGATGTCTCTGAAAAGCCTTATTGCACTTATCTGAATTAAGGGAAAGAGACCTGTTATGAGGGCAAGGATGGAGTAGAGGATGAAGGATTTTTTTTTGAAAAACTTTGATGCAAGAGAGCCAAGCCCACTGACCATTAACCAGCAAAAGAGAACAAGGGAGATTGTAATCTCGTTGCCGTAGAACTGGGAAAGAAATTCCCTTACTGTAATTAATTGAACGGATATAGATGATATGCCCGTTCCAATAATGGATATTATTATAAGATTGATAATATTCATTACGTACCGGGTCCCTATTTCTCCTCTTCAAATGCTTGAACCTGGTAGGTAGATACTTGGAGTTTCTCTGTCTTCCAGCTATCCGCGGAAAGTCCTGCCTTTAGACACAGATGTGATAAGAATTCTTCTTTGTTGGGAAGCTGTTCCCAGACCTGAGGTAGAAACGTGGCCTCGCAAGGCCCCTTTTTTATAATTAGCCCATGTATTCCTGCTTTCAGTTTTTTCAAAAGATCTTTGTCATCTGTATAAGAAAGCCCCTTAGGGGACGTGAGGATACTTATCTCGATGTCTATTCTGTCAAATTCCTCTTTAGTCAAAGGAGGGAATCTTGGATCCCTGAAGGCCGCATTGATAGCATTTTCTTTTATCCCTTCAATCAGGGTCTCTCGAGGTATAATATGCCCGATACATCCTCTTAAGTTACCCTCTATATTAATAGTAACAAAGGTGCCGAGTCGCTTTTGAAATATCTCCGGTGTGTCTTTCCTGTCAATTCCGGGTTTTTCTAAATTGAACAATCTATTCTTGATGGTCTCTCTAGCCATCCCTAAAAGATATTTCCCTTCGTCTTCAGACAGCCATTTTGTTGTATCCATTTTCTCATCCCCCCTTTTTTTATTAACCGTTTTTTTGACCTCTTTTTTTAGCTGCTTATCATTTTTTTCAGGATATAATCCTCCAAGACCAAGCAAGCAAAAGAATAGGATAACAATGGCAAAAGACAGGAATCTCTTGTTCACCCTGTCAGAAAGAAAGCCTCGCCTAGATTTTCTAACAGGGTTCATCATTTTCTCGTCCATGGAAAGGTATTTTTGTTAAACTTGGTTGATTAGTTCTATTGGTTTTGTTGGTTTTGTTACTTTAGTTGAGCGAAGCGAACTAAATTCTATCTTGTATCATTTTAACAAATCTGTCAAAATCATTTTTTAGCATCTTCTCCATTTTTCAGAAGATAATGGAATTTAGAGAGTGGGTAGAAGAAAATAGGCAATCCTTTCCCTTTGATGAAAGGTACATCACTCAAATCAATTACCCCGCCGCAAGCGGACGGGGTATTAAAAACCCTAATCAAGGAAGAGATAAGAATATATGTTGGCGTAAGGTGATAATTGGAGATTCAAGGAGAATGAAACAAGGATATGGGTCATTGTTGAAAAAGATGTACCGGGGGTATTTATGTTCAATGGACGATTGAGAAAGCATAGGTGGGTACTACCGTTTATCTTGCTTGTAGTTATTATATGGTGCTCTTCGGTTAAATCCGGTACCATCCACTCCCAGGCCCCCTATCAGGATAAAGAGGCCCATTCCATTCCCCTTAGTCTCGGTACCTCCAGATCCTTGTATATCTCCAGCACAAAAGCGGAAGGAACACATAATTCAGCCCTGAGCCAGGATCTCCTCCTTCAGGTAGGAGGGGATTCAGATGGTGATCAAAGCTCCCAGGAGGAGGGTGCGGGTGCAAGCATCTGGTTTACTCTCCTGGCAATCTTTCTGGGAGGCCTGGCCCTCAATCTTACGCCCTGCATCTATCCCCTGATCCCCATCACTATATCCTATTTCGGTGGAAAGGGTGAGAGGATAAGAGGTCATACGATAGTTCATGGGATGCTGTATATATTTGGCCTGGCTGTGACCAATTCCTTGGTGGGCCTTTTTGCCGCTTTATCAGGTGGTATGCTTGGCTTTGCCCTTCAGATCCCTCTTGTTCTGATCTTTGTAGCCGGCATCATGGTTGCTATGGCTCTGAGTTTCTTCGGGTTATGGGAACTCAGGTTACCGATATGGCTGACACGGCCGGCATCGAAGAATTACGCTGGTTTCTTGGGAACATTCTTTATGGGTTTGACCCTCGGAATAGTAGCTGCTCCCTGCCTTGGTCCATTTATACTGGGATTGTTAATCTATGTAGGGCAGACAGGAGATCCCTTTCTGGGTTTCCTTTATTTCTTTGTCCTGAGTATCGGCCTGGGACTACCTCTCGCGGTTTTGGCCGTTTTGTCATCAGGGGCTATAGCCAGGTTACCAAGGTCAGGGGACTGGATGCTGTGGATAAGAAGGTTGATGGGCTGGGTTCTGATCGGTATGGCAGCCTTTATGATAGGCCCTGTGGTATCCCACCTTTTTGGAAGGCACTGGCTCTTGGCCGGAGTAGCAGCAGCAGCAGGCATCCATCTTGGCTGGCTTGATAAGACAGGAGGCACGCTCAGGATATTTCTCTACCTCAAGAAGGCCGTGGGAATAGCCATGGTGTGCGGTGGAATCCTCTACCTGGTGCTGGCAACTCAGCACGTGGGGAGAATCGAATGGAGGCCATACGACGAATCTATTCTTGCAAAGGCTGTGGAAGAGAAGAAACCAGTGATCATAGATTTCTATGCTGACTGGTGTGGGCCATGTCGGGTAATGGAGAAGGAAGTATTTATAGATCCTGAGGTCGTAAAGTTAAGCCGTAATGTTATTACCATGCGTTTGGACCTGACCAGCGTGAAACCATTTCATGATGAGGTAATGAGGAAGTATCAGATCCGGGGTATTCCAACAGCAGTTTTTATAAGCAGGCAAGGCGTTGAGGAAAGTAGCCTAAGAATCGTGGGCGCTGTTGATAAATCAGAGTTTCTCAAGAGGTTGAGACTGTTACTTGAGAAATCCTAAGCGCTAACCAGTGCCGTGGGGTCAGACCTTTGCTATTAGCTAAGAACATAAGCCTTTCAACCACCACATCAAGCCTAAATGACATATCTTGGAATTCCTGCTCCATTGACACCCAACTGCCTTTATCCTATAGTTCCCTCACCCAAAAGGGGACTTTTGTGCCTGAATAGACAAACCTGCCATATGATATACCATATGATAAGGACGCTGGAGGAAAAAGATCATTCTCTCACTTTTCAAGGATAAGGTATTTTATGGTTGGGTGGTAACAGGAGCCGGATTTCTAATAGCTGTCGTCGGTCTTGGCACACGCTATTCCTTTGGGGTGTTCTTCAAATCCATTGAGAGTGAGTTTGCCCTGACTCGAGGGGCAACCTCCGGGGTTTTTTCTATTTACATGCTGCTTTGCTGTGTGTTTGCTGTTTTGGGTGGATGGGCCTTGGACAGATATGGCCCAAAAGTAGTTGTCTTCCTGATGGGCTCGTTCACTGGCCTCAGCCTATTGCTAACCAGCCAGGCCAACTCTGCATGGCAATTACTGATAAGTTATGGCCTGCTGCTCTCCTTAGGGACAGGGGCAATATATGCAGTGGTCAACTCAACGGCCTCCAGATGGTTTGACAAAAAACGGGGTTTTGTCTTGGGCATTACCACCTCAGGAGGGGGATTTGGGGCAATTGTTATGGCACCATTTGCCACATACCTTATTTCTAACTTTGGCTGGCGTACAGCATTTATCGTGATGGGGCTAATTGCATGGCTAGTTATGTCTTCCATGTGCCTGATATTAAAAAAAGACCCCGGTGATATGGGACTTCTACCCGACGGAGTAAAATCAGAGGCGGCCCAACCTGGTCCACAAAAAAAAGAGAGTAGGGCTCAGCTCACTGGCCCCTCCCTGCTACAGGCATCTAGAACCAGCAACTTCTGGTTTTTGGGGCTTATCTGGTTACTCTTATCTCTAGATGTGCACCTAGTATTCGTTCATGTTGTACCTTATGCTGTTGATATGGGCAACTCGTTGATGGACGCAGCTATTATCCTTGCTCTGATTGGTGGCACTACTATTCCAGGGCGGCTACTGGTAGGGAGGGTCTCAGATACCATAGGCAGAAAAGCACCGGCTATCGCTTGCGCTCTCCTTCAGGTTGGAGCATTACTGTGGCTAATGTGGGCACAGGAGTTGTGGATGCTCTATGTATTTGCGATAGCCTTTGGTTTCTTGTGGGGAGGCTTTGGTGTTCTGACAACGGCCCTCATTGGCGATGTATTTGGAATGCGTAGCATCGGGGCAATTATGGGGATGATGTCTGCTGGTTGGGCCCTTGGAGCAGCGAGTGGACCGGCAATAGGGGGATACATATTTGATGTCAGTGGTACCTATTTCATGGCCTTTGCAGCAGGGGCAGTAGCTATTCTAATAGCAGCCCTGCTTGTGGCTCTCGTAACCATCTCTTATGGTAGCGAAGCTTCGGTAGTAACATGAGCCGAAAAATCTTAATGGTGAACCCAAATTTGATGAAACCACCAGTGGCACCGGTGGGTCTCGATTATCTGAACAGCAAGCTGCAACAGGCCGGATTTGAGGTAAGGCTATTAGACCTGGGATTTTCCAATGAGGTGGATAGGGAGATCGAGCATGCTATGGATGATGACTACCTGTTTATTGGTATTAGCTTGCGTAATGTAGATGACTCCTATTTTGCCAGTCAAGATTTTTGCCTCCAGAGAAGCCAGGAAATTATAAGCAAGATAAGAAAATCTTCTAGCTGCCCCATAGTTCTGGGAGGAGTGGGATTCTCCATATTCCCTATCCAGGTAATGCAATACTGTAATGCGGACTTCGGGATCTACGGCGACGGTGAGCTTGTGCTCTGTATGTTGGCCAGGGCCCTGCGGGAGAAGACAGGCTATACATCTATTCCGGGCTTGCTCTATAAAGATAACCATAGCTACCAGTTCAACCCGACCCGGTATCTGGAGCTTGAGAAAATGAGCCTTGCCCAGCGTGACCTGGTAGACAATACTCGTTATTTCCAGGAAGGGGCAATGGTCGGCTTTGAGACAAAGCGGGGCTGCGACCGGCCTTGCATCCATTGTGCTGACCCCGTGGCCAAAGGCCGGAAGGTCAGATCCAGGGACCCCGGAGACGTGGCCATGGAGCTTAAAGGACTCCTTGAACAAGGGATAACTCATTTCCATACGGGCGACTGCGAATTCAATGTGCCGGAAAACCATGCCAAGGCTGTTTGTCGGGCCATTATTGACCAGGGCCTGGGTGATAAGATTCAATGGTATGCCTACTGTGTAGCTGTGCCCTTTTCTGAAGAGCTTGCAAATCTAATGCGCAAGGCAGGATGTGTGGGCATAGATTTCACAGTCGACTCCGGTAACGACGGGCAACTCCAGCGGCTGGGCCATCTGCATCGGGTAAGCGACATTACCAGGCTGGCTCGATTATGTCACCGCTGTGGCTTCTCCTTTATGTTCGACCTCTTGTTAGGCGGGCCTGGGGAGACACGCCAGACAGTAAAGGAAACCCTTGAACTAATGAAAAGCCTTGAGCCCACGCGAGTAGGCATTAGCCTCGGGGTTCGGCTCTATCCGGATACCCCATTGGGGAAAATGGTCAAGAAACAAGGGGTAACCAGACAGAACCCCCATCTTCAGGGCACAATTGATGATAATTCCACTATGTTAAGGCCCTTGTTTTATTTATCCCACGAACTGGGTGATGACATTGGCTCATTTATTGGGGAGTTAAT
>JAPVWE010000034.1 GCA_028572035.1 Desulfobacteraceae bacterium
GCCCAAATATTTGACCACCTTCATCTGAGCCCTATAGATATCGCCTTGAAGAAATTGTCATTACCATAGATATTATTGAATGTTTATCATGTGGCCTAAAGAACAATTAGGCCTCAACTTTTGAACGTTACTAAATTATTAATCAGGGAGGAGAGTATATCCTATGGTATATGCTGTGCAATTCTTAGGGTCAGATCTTTTTGCAAGCGATATTGTTCAGATGGTATTTCATGCTGGCCTGATGGTTAAGTTTGTTCTTTTTGTCCTGTTCTTTTTCTCGCTCACTTCGTGGGCCATAATCTTCATGAAACTAAGATTGCTTAAGAAGTTCAGAGATGAAAACGAAAGTTTTCTGGAACTTTTCTCCTCCAGCCGAGAGATAAGCAAGCTCTATTTGGAGAGCAAGATATATAATTTCAGTCCATTAGCCAAGATTTTCAGGACTGGGTATGCAGAATTTAACCGATCTAAGATGCTCCAAGGTAATCCAGATGAAAATAAGATTCTCCAATCACAGCAACCGGTTATTGACAATGTTCAGAGGGCTGTCAGAAAGGTCTTATCTACCCAAACCTCTCGTTTGGAAAGAGGTCTAACCTTCCTGGCCACTACGGGCAATACCTCCCCTTTTATCGGGCTGTTTGGGACTGTTTGGGGTATAATGACCTCATTCAGGGCTATAGGCATGAAAGGTTCGGCCAGTTTGGCGGTTGTGGCCCCTGGTATAGCTGAGGCCCTCATTGCTACAGCAGCAGGACTGGCAGCAGCTATACCTGCGGTTGTGGCCTTCAATTATTTCAACCGCAGGACAAGGGCATTTCAGATAGAGACGGGAAATTTCATCTCTGACTTTATGGGTCTGCTGGAGAGAGGATTAATGAGGAGGGCCTCAATCGAAAGGGCAAGAGACGAATAGTAATGGATGTGGGAGAAAGCGGGCAAGGTTATTTATCAGATATCAATGTGACACCACTGGTTGATGTGATGTTGGTGTTGCTCATCATTTTTATGGTGACAGCGCCGATGATGATGCACGGGGTCAAGGTAAATCTTCCCAAAACCGAAAGCAAAAGCATAAAGACCAAAGAAGACCCTTTGCTATTGACGATAACTAAACAAAAGCTCGTTTTTATTGAAGACTATAAGGTTGAATTGAAAGCCCTCAAGAAAAAGCTAAAAAAGATATTTGCTAATAGGGCGGAAAAGGAGATCCTCTTACAAGGTGATAAAGATGTGCCTTATGGCTTTATAATGAAGGTCATGTCTCAGGTTAAAGAGGCTGGAATTACCAAAGTGGGAATGATAACCGAGCCCTTGCATAAATGACAGCACCATGGTCTATCGTTAATTCAGGGTTAAAGGAAGACAGATGGGTCCAGATGATGGCCCTATCCTTCAGTCTTCATTTAGCTGTTTTCTCTACAACCCTATTCATTCCGCAAACCACTATGCTTTATCCATCTCTGGAGCAAGGAGTATATCATGTTGAGTTAGTTGGGTCTCGATCAAGCGTTAGAACTGGGGTCATTGGGTCTCAATCAGGAACCAGGAGTGGGGCAAAAGCACGAGGGGTAGCCAAGAGAAAGGGGACATCTCATGTACTAAAAGATAAGACCCAGCGCATTGCCATTAAGAAGAAAAAGGCTGCTCCTATTGTGGCAAAAAGGGTTTCTCCTAAGCCAATAGCAAGAAGCAGAGATAAATCTCTATCTCCTTCAGAGCTTATTGATAGGGCCTTATCTAAGGTTGAAAGAAAGGTAGAGGAGGAAAAGACAAATCACCTGCAAATGACACTGTCTGAAATCGAGAGAAAGGTGGCAAAGCAGAAGGCAAGCCGACCCGGAGAGACCCCTGATAAACTCGATAGATTTGAAGGAGAGAGCAAAGCTCCCTTTAGGGTGGGAAAAAAGGGCGGGCTGTCTGGGCTGTCCAGGCTGTCTGGGATGTCTCCGGATATAGGTAAAGGCATTCAACTCTATCAGATGGAGATTGAAAGCGCCATCAAGAATAACTGGTCCTACCCGGTCGCCCTTGTTAGCTTAAGGGGAGAGAAAAACCCTGAGGCAGTAGTTTTGGTGACTGTCAGAAGTGACGGAAAGATCTTAAAGACCCGGTTTAAGAGGAGGTCTCGCAATGCTCTCTTTGATGATTCTGTGCTGAAGGCTATAGAGAAATCAGATCCTCTCCCTGGATTTCCACCCGGTTACAGGAAAAGTTATGAGGAAGTTGAAATCAACTTTAGTCTCAAAGATCTTATGTAATACCAGAGCCATCTTCCGGATCCTTATATGGATCTTGGTTCTATGGATAGGTATTCTTGTCCAAACAGAGGGAGTAGAGGCCAGGCTTTATATAGACATAACCGCTCCTTCAATGAGGAGGATATCTATCGCTATACCTGATTTTAAATACTTAGGTAACAAAAGTGAACGTCCAGGCCTGAGCAGTAAACTTCCCGGGATCATATCCAACGATTGCGATCTCAGTGGTTATTTTAGGCCACTGGATAAAGGTTCCTTTATTGAGGGGCCGAACTCTGGGATTACGCGTGATAGCATCCGTTTTAAGGATTGGTCTGTCATTGGGGCGGAACTCCTGTTGAAAGGTGGTTATGAATGTATTGGCCAACAGCTAAAGGTAGTGGTAAGATTATTTGATGTCTTTTCTGGTAAGCAACTCTATGGGAAAAGGGCATTAGGGTCAGTTGATCGAGCAAGATATCTGATGCATCGCCTTGGGAACGATATCATCCTTACATTGACCGGTCATCCTGGGCCGTTTTTGACCAAGATGGCCTTTGTTGGGACCTCCACGGGTCATAAAGAGATTTACATATCCGACTATGATGGGCATAACCTGAAGCAAATAACCCGTTACAACACAATAACCCTTTCGCCAGGATGGTCTCCCTTAGGAGATAGGATGATTTATACCTCTTTCCGTAGCTCCAGCACGGTACTTTTCATGCATGATGTGGTCAAGGGATTGGTTAATAAGATCTCAGATAGAAAAGGATTAAATATTGCCGCCGCCTGGAAACCAAACGGAAAGGAGCTTGCCCTGACACTTACCATCAGCGGAAATCCAGACATCTTTTTGATTGACATAACAGGCAAAATATTGAAGCGGCTGACCAAGAATTGGGGGATCGATGTCTCTCCAACTTTTTCCCCTGACGGTAAGAGAATGGCCTTTGTTTCCAACAGGTCTGGCTCGCCCCAGATATATGTCCTTGATCTCATTACTAACCAGATAGAGAGATTAACCTTTGAAGGGAACTATAACACCTCACCAGCCTGGTCAAAACTTGATCGGATAGCATTTGCTGGGTCTTCAGATGGTAACCTCGACATATATACTATTTCACCAGACGGAAAGGATCTGCATAGAGTTACTCAAGATCAAGGTAATAATGAGGATCCGTGCTGGTCTCCAGATGGACGGTATATTGCCTTTAGTTCAAACAGGACAGGCGGCAATTATCATATTTTTATTGCTAATGCCAATGGCCAAAATCAAAGACAGGTAACCTTTTTTGGTAGAGGAGATCAACTCTCTCCTTCATGGGCTCAACATTCGGAATAGTGACCCGTATCTTTTTTTAAGAAAAATGTTATTTGGCATCTAAATACTTGAAATTGGAATTGAAAGATGATATGAGTACATATTTATAAATAAGGAGAATGTAGGTATATAAACCAAAAACAAGGAGGTAAAGGGTCATGAAGAGGAATTTAATAATTGCAACACTTGTGGTTTTTGCATGTTCATCCGTTTTCTTGCTGTCCTCATGCGCTAAAAAACAGGTGGTATCTGAAGAGAAAGAGATCACGGCGCCCCCCAAGGTGGTAGTGAAGGTTGAGGAGGAAAAGCCGCCAGCAGTGGAAGTGGCCAAGGAAGTCAAGGAGGAAGAAGAAAAGGTGATTAAGAAGGCAGAGGAGGCCAGGGTTGAGAAGCTTAAGGAGGTGGAGATAGCCAAGAAGAAGGTCGCTGAGGAGAAGGTCTGGGAGGACAGAAGAGGCATAAGATTTGAGGCAGAGCCAGTCTATTTTGATTTTGATAAGTCTTTCATCAGATCAGAATACAGGCCCGTGCTTAGGGAAAAGGCTGGATTCCTCAAAGATAACCCCAATGTCCGTGCAAGGATTGAGGGTAACTGTGATGAAAGGGGTACCAACGAGTATAACCTTGCCTTGGGGGAAAGAAGGTCCGAAAGTGCAAAGAATTTCTTGCTCTCTCTCGGGATCTCTCCTGACAGGATAGAGACCATCAGCTATGGCGAAGAGAGACCTCTTGCCGTAGGCCATAATGAAGATTCATGGGCCCAGAACAGACGCGATGACTTTGTGATTATGAAGAAATAGTTTCTCTCAAATTTTTGTATCCGAGAGGTAAAGCTTTTTTTGGCATAGAAAATTGGCTTTTTCCTGCATAAGATAATTGCGGCTGGTTATTATGTGAAGGATAAGAGGCTTCTGCTGCATCTTTGGACGTTATGGGTCTAAGGGGTTGGGTAAAGAAGTAAAGGGATGGCTAACGCATTCACAAAGTTTCTCATTTTTCTTCCGGCCGTTATTCTCTTTGTGACCTCCTGTGCCTCCCAGAAGGATATAATCAATCTAAGTAGGCAACTTAACGCCCTTTCTCGACAAACAAAGAAGGATGGAAAGAGAGTCGAGAAACCCATAAAGGAACTGAAAGAGGCAATTGAGGCAAACGAGGCCCGGCACAAGGAAACAGAAAGGATTTTTAAAGAGGATCAGGAGTCTCTCCGCCTAAGTCTCGCCCAGCTTGGGGCGGACGTTGGGGGACTAAGAGATAATATCCAAGGATTGACTGGCAGGATAGACGAGAGCGCTCATTTGTTGAAGAGCACTATCGAGGAAGATACTACCAAAGAGGATGCTATGGTATCCCAGATGAGAGAACTTTCTCTTCTGACCGAGGACCTAATATTAAGGATGCAGAGCCTCGAGAATTATGTCAGTTGCGAGATAGCGGCTATCAAGGAAAAGGCTGCTTTAGAAAAGACCTCACCTGCTCTGGAGATTGAAAAAAATGATAGTCCACCTCCTCAGAAAAAGGAACTAACGGAATCAGAAATCTATGATAGGACATTGGGACTTTATAAAGATGGTCGGTATGAGGAGGCTATAGCAGATTTCAAAAGCTTTCTTAAGTCCTACCCCGAATCTGACCTCGCAGATAATGCCCATTTCTGGATCGGTGACTGTTTCAGGGCCTTAAAAGAGTACGAGGAGGCGATTTTGGCCTATCAAAGGGTCATCAATGGCTATCCAAACGGAAACAAGGTTCCTTCAGCTATGCTACATCAGGGATTCGCATTTGAGAAAATAAACGATATGACGACCGCGAATCTCGTATTTAAGAAATTGGTCAAGAATTTTCCAAAGACTAGAGAGGCGGAGAGTGCTAAGAAAAGACTTCGCAAAAAGTAGTTACTGTTATTCCTTATAAATCAGGTATGGCTTTCTTGATTCAAGAAAACCTTCCAGCTCTTCAGAGCAATCCTCCAAGAGCTTCTTAATATCTTTTCCCTCTTCCAATGTAGCCCTTATTGAAGAATTTCCAAGAATAAGGTCTATTGGGAGTCTTTCAAAATCATATTCATACGGTGGTTTCCGCCAGGCGAACTCATCTCTATAAGTTTCTACAATTATTTTGAGCAAGGCAAGTGATGTTCGATAAGGTCTATAGATGTTAGGATTCAATACGTGAATCATAAAGCCGCCGCAGAGTCTCCCCTTCCATTTATTGAATGTTGGTCTAAAGTAATGTTCCCTGAGATAACATCCTTCAATGTCTTTAGATACTAATCCCTTTTTGACTATCGAGGGTTTGACAAAAGGTGCCCCAAATATCTCGAAAGGGCGGCATGTCCCCCTTCCTTCTGAGATATTGGTGCCTTCCCATATAACCTGACCCGGATAAACTAAAGCAGTCTCTAAAAGAGGCATATTTGGGGAAGGCATGATCCATGTTAATCCTGTATCCTTCCATAACATGTGCCGGCGCCAGGCCTTGAGAGGAAGCACAGTGATATCACAGTCAATCTTAAAGGCATCCTTAAAAAGGTATGCGAGCTCTCCTATAGTCATTCCGTGGCGCATGGGAAGAGTGAATGGCCCCACAAGAGAGTAAAATTCGGGGTGCAAAAGGTGCCCCTCTACTATTATTCCACCCAAAGGGTTAGGCCTGTCTAAGATAAGAACCCTTTTCCCCGCCCTGCCAGCTCCTTTAAGAGCGTAAAGCATGGTGGAGATAAAGGTATATACTCTTGTGCCTACATCTTGCAGATCTATGATAAGAAGATCTATAGTATCGAGGATATCAGACAGGTCATCCCCTTTGTTTCCATAGAGGCTGAATACCGGGATATGTAACTCTGTATCAAAATAGTCTTCTGTCTCAACCATATTGTCCTGATCTTCGCCTCTGAATCCATGTTGGGGTCCAAAAAGGATCTTGAGCTGTCCGGGAAGAAGAGTGGAAATTACATCTCTTGCGTGTTGCAAATTATGATTTAGAGAGGCCTGGTTAGCTAATAGTCCTAAGGATTGACCCCTGAATCGTTTCCAAAATTCTTCCTCAAATTGATCCAAACCTGTTGCAATCTTAGCCATCATTCCCCCTTTTACTAATCATTTAAAGAAATATAGATTGTGCCACCATGTGAACTTTAGTATGATTCAAACCTTCACCTGTAATTATACAGCACATAGCATTATCAACAAAGCCTTTTGGATGAAGGGGGATCAAAAAAAGCATGGCCCATTTTAGGAGAAGAATGTGGCAGGTCAAGCTAAAGATATAGAAAGGCAAAACTTTTCCTATAAAGAATTGGTTTCCTGGTTATATAACCTCCAGAAATACGGAATTAAATTTGGCCTTTCAAAGACATCCAACCTTTTAGAGGCCTTTGGAAATCCTCATCTTGGCCAGAGATACATC
Source organism: Desulfobacteraceae bacterium (assembly GCA_028572035.1). Taxonomy (GTDB): domain Bacteria; phylum Desulfobacterota; class DSM-4660; order Desulfatiglandales; family B25-G16; genus JABXJZ01. Next base: position 6,973 of record JAPVWE010000034.1, read on the forward strand.
CATATTGCTGGTACCAATGGTAAGGGGTCTGTAGGGGCTATGCTGGAGTCTATATTGATGAAGTCGGGTCTGAAGGTCGGATTCTACTGCTCACCCCATTTGGTCAGCTTTACCGAAAGGTTTCGGATTAACAGAGAGTGTATCAAAAGGGACCAGGCTGCCTCACTTATCACGGAATTAAAAGGGGTTATGAGTCAGGAGGAGCCACCAACGTTTTTTGAGCTGACCACTGCCATGGCACTTATCTTTTTTTTCCGCAACCATGTTGATCTCGGTATTATCGAGGTAGGAATGGGTGGACGTTTAGATGCCACCAATGTGATCACTCCAATGGTTTCTATTATTACCACTATCGGCTTAGAACACCAGGAATTTCTGGGCAATACTATTATTGATATTGCAAAAGAGAAGGGCGGCATAATAAAGAAGGGGATTGACGTTGTAACAGCTGTGAATCAACCCTCTGTAGTCAGTCTATTTGAGTCCCTGTGCAAGAAAAGAAGAGCCCCTTTCTGGAGGGTGGGGCATAATGTCCGCTATCGCAGATTACCATCAGGGCTTTTAGGGTATTATGGTCTAAGAAAAAGATTTAAGAATCTCGAGCTTGGTCTTAAAGGGAGATTCCAGCATAGAAATGCCGCCTTGGCCTTATTGACTGTGGAGATATTAAAGAGAAAAGGTCTTACTATTTCAGATGAGGCTATTAGATTAGGCCTTGCTGATCCTGTCTGGCATGGCAGGTTAGAGGAGGTTTCTTCGAATCCTACAATTATCCTTGATGGTGCGCATAATCCGTCAGCTATGAGATCGCTTGCACACTCAATCGGGAATGATTTTGATTTCAAACAACTTATTTTGGTTTTTGGTGTGATGGAGGACAAGGACATCTCAAATATCCTCAGAGAGATTGTACCCCTGGCCAACACAGTAGTCTATACCAGACCAACCTATTACCGGGCGGCCAATCCTCACCGTGTAATGGAGATGGCCAAGGAATTTGGAAGGGCCGGGGAAGTGCATTTCCCTGTATCGTCAGCCATTGATAAGGCCAGAGATCTGGCTGATAAAAGGGATCTAATATTGATTACCGGCTCTCTGTATACTGTTGGTGAGGCAAAATCATATCTTGACCCTATAGGCTACCCAGTTGAAGATATTTGAATTTCCATACAGATTTACCGGGGAGTTACCGGCAAAGCTTTTAAAAATCGGCTGTTATGCGATTATAGACTTTTTCTGCAAGCCTTTTTGAAAGAACTGAAATCGCATCCCGCCTGTTTTGTTCTGTCGCTAGCTTGTCCGACATTACATCATAGGCCTCATTTGCAGAAACACCTCTTGCAGACCATATTACCTTGCCATCGGGGCCTGTTAATTTCAAATCGACTGTAACTGTAACCCGTCTTTCAAGGGAGGAGTGGGTCCCTGTGCGGGAGATTGTCTCAATGTTCATGGATTCAATAACCCCGGAAAGAAGGGCATCGGCCTTGTCCATGCTCGTCAAAGCCACTTTCTTGTCCCTAGTAACTTCATAAATAAGGTCATTTGTAATTATATTCTCCATGCCAGTTTCAGAGGTACGGTTTTCAAGGATTGATATACGGACACTCTTTATGCCGGCTGGAAAACTTCCACTACCTACAAACCTGTAGCCGCAGGATGAAAGGAACATCGAAAAAAGGAAGATTATCCAGATATTATTTCTTTTTAGGAACAACATACCTAAATTATATAGCACAAGGCGTTTGCATAGACAAACAAACTTAATTTTTGGCTAATTAATCCAATCAGTAGATAAAGTCTACATAATTTGAGTCGCTGCTTGTAACCCCTTTGGTATAACCGATTACCTTATAGATATACCTGTAGCCTTTTTCCAGAGTTTTATAGTATGTCATACTGCCTTTTTCCAGTCTTTCCGAAGCCTTCACCTCGATTGGAATATCGGCAACGCGCTTAAAGAGCACCGGGCAATTCTTGCAATCAGATTCTGAAAGGGGCATTTTTGATCTATGGACAATAAAACCGGACAGGCCGGGTGTGACCTTCGCTTTTTCCTTAGGGATAGTCCAGGTCATCTTGAGTGTATCCCCATCTATACTTGCACTTAAATCATTGACTGCTGGAGGTTGTATCTGACTGGGCGGGATGGGTGGCGCCTTTTTGCCGCAAACAGACAGGGATAAAACAAAGGTAATCAGGATTGAAGATTGTAAGATTAGATCTTTGCTGAAACCTTGATAGGACTTTAGATTTTTGATAGTAAGCATATTTGAAGCCTTGTAAACTTCTTCAAGTTATTATGCTTGAAAGCTCTAATAATAGTCTGCGATCTCGCCATGCCCTGCGAAAGGTGTTTTCTACGGGGGCAGTAACGATGATCAAAGCCTACTGCTCTTCGCTCTCAAAGAGATTTTCCATACGGGATCCTTCAATCTCGGCACCAAGTCCTCCAAGTCCATACAGGTTGACCATAAGTGCATATCTACGGTCATTCTCCTCATCTGTGTAACTTAACTCTATTGACCAGCACTGCGCTTCATATAAAAAGCCCAGGCCAAATTTGATCCTTTCCTCCTCAAGTATATTA
>JAPVWE010000035.1 GCA_028572035.1 Desulfobacteraceae bacterium
AATCCTATCTTCAATCTGTCTACAGAGGAATTCTACCTCCCTTCTAATGCTCCCGTCAATTCTTATATTCTTTTTGGTTTTCTCGTAATCATACAATATTGTTGAATGGTTTCGTTTGAAAGAACGACCGATAAACTCCAGAGATTTATCCGTGTATCTACGACATAGATAGATAGCTATGCATCTTGGATAGGAAATAACCTTTTTTCTGCTCTTTGATCTAAGCGCCTCCAAATCGATCTTAAAATATTTGCAGACTATTTTCTGGATATCCTCAACTGTTGCAAGGTGTCTGGCAGGTATTAATTGTTTAACTGTCTCCTTTGCCAAATCCATGTTTATCTCTTTTTTCAGGTAAAAGGAGATGGCCTCAAGGGAGGCAAGAATCCCTTCAAGTTGTCGTACATCCTGGGTTATATTTTCGGCCAAGAAGCAGGCCACATCTTCTGGTAAGGAAACTTTCCGCTCGCGAGCCTTTTGTTTTAAGATCTCGAGCCGGGTATGAAACCCGGGCTTCTCAATGCTTGTCACGACACCAGAGGCAAGCCTGGAGATAAGCATCTTTTTCATGCCCGGAATTTCTTCTAGCGTGAGGGGGCTGGTAAATATAACCTTTTTTTCATCATTAAACAAAGAATCAAGTGTATAGCTGAGTTCAATCTGGGTTTTTTCTTTACCACTGAGGAAATGTACCTCCTCCAAAAGAAGTATATCACACACCCTGCGGTATTTATTCTTAAACTGGTCGATTAGATTATTCTTTAGTGCAAATACCATCTCGTTGGTAAAATCTTCCGTGGTGACATAAAGGACTTTTGCCGTAGGCCTCTTCTGGAGAATTGAGTTACCGATAGCCTGGATTAAATGGCTTTTCCCCAAACCGGTTTTTGCCAGTAGAAAGAGGGACCTGGAAGGGTAACGAGAGTCATCGGCTATTGCCTTGGAAACTAGGTATGCAAATTCATTGCACTCCCCGACTACGAATTTATCAAAGGTAAATCGTCCATTTAGATATCTAGCACCCGCCCTAGGTTTTTTTGGCATATTTGGAAGGGTTAACTGTTTTCCATTACCATTCCCCCCAACAGGCAAGAGCTTAGGTAATTCTCTCCGGGGTAAGACCTTGAGAATCAATTTATGGTCATTAAGACCGGCTTTAGAGAATTGCCTATGAAAGAGGGAAGAATAATTTTCCTGCACCCAGTTTCGAGAGAATTTGTTAGGACATCCGAGGGAAATCGTATTTTCACCTGAATCGAGAAGCTGTAATGGTTTTACCCATAAGGAGTAGCTCTTTTCATCCATTGCTTCTTTGAGGAGTTCTTTCAGATGATTCCAAACCGTTTCCATATCGTACCCTCAATCTTGGCAGGTGTTTATATTTTAAGAGGTTCTATGTTCTTTAAGAAAAATAGATATAGTTGTCAAAGACGATTATGTGGGAAAATATCTTAGCCATGCTTGAGATTTTCAACATAAGTAATATATTGATTTAATGGAAACATTACCATGCAGTCATTTGAAATCCTTACTGGGTATGGAAAATACATATCATAAAAAATTATCATTGAATTCAGCCACTTTTGTTTTTATTTGACAACAGGGGCGATTTTATCCACATTGCCAAACTCTGATTTTCTTCAAAAAACGCTCTTTTTTAAAGTCTTTCGTTTTTTTCCGTTACATTTTTTCCTTTTACAAAGGCAAGGATCAATGGTTATATAGTGGGCAAGAATTTTGCTTATCTTTGGATAATCGCACTGGGAGAAGCTGAGCTGGAACAAGAAATCCTTTTTTCTTGAAGGAAGGGGAGAGAAAAGTTTTTTTGAGTGGCTTTTTTTATTTTATTTTTTTTTATTTTTTTTTATTTTTTGCGATATTTTTCAAAAAAAGTTTTGCACACCCATTGCATCCTTTCATCTCTGGATAGTTGACATTCACTGTGGGAGATTTCATAATAACCACTATGACGGGAAGATATGGAAAATATGGTGAAATAAAAAGGTTTGAGAGGTTGCGGAAAAGCAGAAGAGACTTGTCTTGTGGCCAAGGAAGACCTCGTTTCCTAAAAAGTGGCACCGGAAAAGTAAGGCCATCAAGGAAACGCTTTCGTCACCGAAGCCTGAAGGATTAAAGCGGAGGGATTGGTTAATCATGGAGACCGTAACTATAGATGGCGTAACCTTGTATCTAAGTCAGGCAGATGAGTTACCAATGGATTGGGTCGGCCAGGAGGAGTTAGTAACCCAGATCATGGCAGCATGGTTGGTAATGGGTGCTGGTGATTTCCCCCTGAATCCGCGCCTGATAGGAAAGCCTGGAGTGGGAAAGACTACCCTGGCCTATTATGCTGGCAAACGGCTCAATCGGCCTGTCTATCTCTTTCAGGCCACGATAGATACGAGGCCGGAGGATCTCGTTGTTACTCCGGTTATTAGCGACCAGGGAAAGATAAAATATATGGCTAGCTCGATTGTTACTGCCATGATCAAGGGGGGAGTAGCGGTTATTGATGAGGGAAACAGGATGAGTGAGAAGAGTTGGGCATCCTTAGCACCCTTGATGGATAACCGGCGCTATGTGGAGTCAATTGTGGCTGGTATAAAGATTCAGGCCCACCCTGATTTTCGGCTCTGTACCACTATGAACGATGACGCCAGCACCTTTGATCTTCCGGAATATATACATTCAAGGCTTCAGCCTCAGATTTTCATTGATTTTCCTGACAGGGAGGAAGAGAGATTGATCCTGTCTGCCAACCTTCCATATGCCGATGACAAGATCGTGGACTATGTAGTTAATTTTCTTCAGGTAGCCCATGAGGCGCAGGAGAGATATACGGTCAGAGACGGAATTAATATTGCCAGATATGCCCTGAAAAGACTGCATATTGATATCTCTAAGCAAGGTAAGGGGATGGCAAAAGAAAGGATCTTGGTAGCACTCGAAGAAGCGGCCTCCATGATTCTGGATGATGCTGCCGCTGGATATTTTGCTACTATCATAGAAACCCATGGAGACAGAAGAACTATTTGAATGGGGAAATGTCAGGCTTGTTCCTGTTGTCCACAACAGGGTCGAGTTTGCCCTTGAGGTCAGACGTCAGTTTGCTTCCTTTGAGCCAGACATTGTGGCGATTGAATATCCTCCAACCATTGGCGAGAAGATAGTACAGGGGATTAAGAGGCTACCGCACCTTTCCGTCGTTTACTATGAGGAAGATGATCACACCTTTATCTACCTTCCCTTGGAGCCAACGGACGGGCAGGTAGAGGCAGCTCGATTGGCCCTATCGAAAAACCTACCCATCCATTTCATAGACAGGGATACAGAGGGATACCCTATTGACAGGACACCTATGCCAGATCCCTACTCGATTAACAGGATAGGGTACTGGCGTTATTGTCATAGCTATCTTAAGACTTACCCAGAAGGTCTCCGCAGCCCTCAGGATCAATTGAGGGAGAGGACCATGGCCTACCATCTTCAGCAACTGGATAGAGAAGGAAAGAGGATTCTGTTTGTAGGTGGCCTGGCCCATCTTCCAGGTCTCTTGCACTATCTTGATAAGCCCCAGGTACAGGTCATAGGCAGGAAGAGTAGAGATGGTGTTATGCTTGCCCATTTACACAGGGAATCATCCAGGGAAATCATGACAGAGATCCCCTTTTTTGCTGCTCTCTATGAGAGATTTAGGGGTGACTCCACTATGGCTGAACCGGATAGATTGAAGGCCATTGATCAGTTGATAGATAGGGCAAGCAGAAATCATCTGAAGAAAAACAAAGAAGAGGTGACTGTAAGCCAGCTTAGGATTCTTAACAGATTTGTTTTAAACTATGCCCTCTTGAGCGGTTTTTTAGCACCCGATTTATACCAGATCCTCGTAGCTGCCAGAGGAGCAGTGGATGATAACTTTGCATACGAGGTCTGGGATGTGGCAACAGAGTATCCCTGGCAGATGGACTCCCCTGGATTGCCGGTTCTTCGCCTGAGGGGTGAAGACCTCTTCCTTGATCAGAAAAGAATTAGATTTCATAGGCATTTCAAAAGCTTACGCAGAAGGCTCGTACCTGTACCTATAAAGGGGAGGCAAAAAGAGAAGTTCCCGGGAGAGTGGAAAAGGGGATTCAAAGGTTTCTCCATCTGCTCATACCAGCCAGAGGATATCGTAATTGAGGGATTCGGGGATTATCTAAAAAAGAGGGCCATCAAAGAGAAGTCAGAGGAGCAGAGCAGGATTGTTCCCTTTGTCAGCTCGATGATGGACGGAATTGATATCAGAGAGACACTGAGGAATTGGCAGGAGGGGAAGATATATGTAAGGGAAAATATCCCCCTGAAGGGAAAGGTGGGATCTGTGGTGGTTATCTTTGACCCGGATCTGCCTGATCCAGAAGGCCAGGAGGAGTTCCCCTGGCGGGTTACATGGTTGGGTGAGCACAATCAGGAATCAGATATGGCCTTTTACAGTACCCCGGCAGGTGAGGTAGTTATTGGGCCCGGAATATCCAGGTGTCAGTATGGCGGATTCATGCTTACCTTCCCTCCTCTGAGGGTGTATGACATCTGGAAGGATTCGTTCTTTGATTTTGCAGGGAACAAGCCAGAGAGGCTTCTCCTTGCCGCCCTTGATTATTCCCTTGAAAGGCATGTTGCTTATGTGGCTTCCACTCCCCCATCCTCCCTCTGTACATCATTTGCCTCCAGGATGAGAAAAAAGATAATCTACCTTCCCATAGGCATGTTTTCACCTATTACCCTTAAGAAAATGAGACAATTCCATGTACTGGATGGCCATCCAGTTAGGCAGTATGCACCCGGGTATATATGAAGGAAGTGTAAAGTGCCTAAAGTGAGCTAAATTTATAACTGAACCCAGTCGCATGGCAGGTGCCAGGGAGTTAGGTATTGGTAGACAGACCCTGTAGAGGAGAATGAAGCGCCTTAATATTCAGCTACCAAAGGAAGATGGCAGGTCTTCCAAATCAAAGAATAATAGATTTAGTGTCTAACCAGGGGTTTGCCCAAAGACACCTTGAAGGATACATCAACCATGTTTACCTGCAGACCTTGTGCACAGAGAAAGGCAAGTTGCGTCACCTTTGGGTTTTGCCAATCCAACCTTCTTTGGATATGATGGTAATATTACAACTATTTGAATATTTATGATATTGGCAAGATATCAAAGATTTCCAATTAATGATTATTAACCATTAGATGGTTAACACCCAAGACAGCTGATTCTAGGAAAGAATAATGAAAAGACTCAAGTGCAGATTTGAGATCTTCATTAATATCAGATTTACAAATTCATTGACATCTACCTCCATGCCTTGATAGAGATACATGCTTTTCAAAAGAGATATAAATATACCCTCTGAAAAAGACAAACTTCCTTAAATGCTTAATAAAGATACTGTTTCGCCTTCTCCAAGAAACCCACTACATGGAATCCGTTTTATGATCTTTATGACCGTCTGCTTTTCTTCTTTGGATGCCTCAGCCAAGTATATAAGCAGTGAACTTCCGTTGTTTATGGTGCTATGGGGACGTTATGTTTTCCATTTTCTCTTTGTTACCCTTTTCTTTTTACGAGGTGCACCCAGAGATATCATTTACACACAAAGAATAAAACTGCAGATATTTCGCTCAATTCTGATATTTGGCGCGGGAGTTACATTCTGGAGAGCGTTGATGTTCCTGCCACTGGCGGATTGCGTGGTAATTGCATTTGCCTCACCCTTATTGGTAACGGCACTCTCGGTTCCACTTTTAGGCGAACGCGTCGGCATACATCGTTGGGGGGCTGTAATATTTGGACTTTTTGGCGTCATGTTCGTCATACGTCCCGGAATGCGAATCGTTCATTGGGCGTCAATACTGCCACTAATTGCAGCGCTTTTTTACGCAAATTTCCAAATTACAACTCGTATTCTTGGCCGGATAGACGATGCATTAACGAGCCTGTTCTATACTAGTGTAGGCGGGTTGATCCTTTCCAGCATTGCCGTTTTGTTTGTCTGGATATCACCATCGCTTGAACAATGGCTAATCTTAGTGTGGTTAGGATTTCTTGGAGCCGCGGGCCATTACTTCATGATTAAGGCCTTTGAACTTGCACCGGTGTCTTTGTTGGCGCCATTTGATTATACTGCACTCATATGGGCGACGCTTCTGGGCTTTGCTCTATTCGGGGACCTGCCAGATGCCTGGACCATCATGGGTGCCATTATTATTATCTCAAGCGGACTCTATATCATAAAGCGTGAAAGGCGCTTAGTTGCCGCTCAATCCTTCTCAAAATAAACATAGAGGCGGGAATAAGGGGATATTTGTGAGGAAACTTCTAGTGGATAAGTATTGAAAAATGGAGAATTCCATAACCTTGCAAATTCATAGACACAATTATCAAATTAACAACTCGACAACCTTACTATAGTCTTAATACACGCCGTTGCTCTCAGCATTATCTCACCCTGCGGTATCTGCTATGTACCTGCAATTTGCGACCCTCCACAAACATTTTGATACGACTTTCATATCTTCAGCTGCATTGATCACTATCTTTCAGTTGGTGTAGGTGGTTATGGCCTGATTTTGCTTACCCATTTCTGCTCAAAGCTGACCTGGGGGAAAACAACTCCTTGACGTTGACAAACAAAAGTAAATATGCAGAGTGTGGACCCGAATTCCTTGTTTATTTCAAGATTAAATCTCCGATCCCTTTAGACTATTCTGTCTATTTCAGTTAGTATTCAACGAGTCCGTGAAACGCCTCTAAGATTCAAGACTCAACCGGTATCCTTAGGTCTTTCGGGCCTTGATTTCTTTCCTTTGATAACAAGATACTGTGATACTAGGCAAGATGGAAGAGATGCAAGATATTGATATGAAAGCATGAAAAAAGACAAGGCCTCTCTTGACCCTGCCTTCTTTGGGCTCTCTTGTACCTGGAATTGGTTGACGCTCAGCCCTGACCCGACACCAGTTGTTCGAAGAGGGGCTCAATCAGCAGATGAGTACCAGACCTAATCTCAATCCATACGGCACCTCTTCCGGTGATGTACTTAATCCTATCGGGTATATATCCCAGCCGACTTTAGTGGCCATGGTATAGGCATCCATACCGACCCCTTCCATCGGGGACCTGGCTTTCAGGTGATGAGGGCACCCCTTTCCCGGCACCAGAGTAATACAGTCAATATCTGGACAGAAAAGCCTCTTACAGGAGCCACTACCAAACGCTACAGCGAGGTGGTAGCCGGCATAGAAAGCCTCGGCCTCGATCTTGGCCACAATCTCAGCCAGTTTCCTACGGTAGGGCAAAGTTAGGTCCTTGTTGATGGCCTCTTTACCGGCGGTATCTTCGGGGGGTACTTCAAGCTTGACAAATATTGCGTACTTGAACTTTTCGACCACTTTTCTTGCTTGCTCTATATCCATGGCATACGGGGGACAATTAGCGTTGGTGCCATAGCCAGGGCATTTGGGGTAGGTGCATTTTGCCAGCACCCTTTCGTCGATCACTACGGCATCGGTGGGAATGACCTTGGCATCGGTGGCTCCCAGCTCAATAGCACGCTCCCTATATTTCTCCAGATCATTTTGCAGCTGGGCCTCCGGAACTTTCTCCATAATTTTGCGCGCCATAGAGAACACCTCCTGTGTGAATTGGGTCTCCTTTTTACAATGCCTTACCCCAAATAGCAAGATAAAACCTTGCATATGAAGAAAAGCAAAAGATGCTTATTTGCGATTGGACTATTTCTCATGAAAAACAAGGTTAGACTATTTGGTCTGGCCCGTGCAGGTTTCAATCGACATTCAATGAAATCAGATAGTGGGGGAATTGTATAAGCCAGTTAGAACTTGCACACCACAATCAATATTGACAAGGAACAATGAATAAAGATATAAGACACAAATTACTGGGAAGGCCCCATTGCTTTCAATAAAAGGGGTGGTTTTTGCTATCCCAGGATGATAGGATTTAGTGATAAATATACTACCTTTTTCTATAATACTAAAACCAATACAACACAGAAGGGGGATCTATGATCCATAGAAAATTCATCTATCTCACAGTTGTCATCATCATGCTCATCCTTGCAGGTTTCCCAACAAAGGCAATGGCTCAAGAGACGTCGGAGCCCCGCTTTAACGGATGGGGAATTCGGGCTGGTCTGAGCAGTGACCCTGATCAGATATACGGCGGTGTTCACTTCAACCTGGGAGAGTTGACTAAGGATGTCCGCTTCAGGCCCACCGTGGAGCTCGGGTTCGGTGATGACCAGACAGTCGTGCAGATGTTGGCTGAGGTGCATTACGTTTTCTCGAAGTTCCAGGCGTGGAAGCCATATCTCGGCGGCGGATTGGGGCTAACCTACGTCAATTACGATGATGGTCATCCTGGAGAGGACAGCGATACCGAGGGTTCCGTGAACGCGATCGGAGGGATCGAGACCGAGCTGAAACAAGGGAAGAAGCTCTTTTTCGAGTTCAAATTAGGTCTGGCGCATGGAGATCCTGACATAAAGTTCGGAATAGGATTAAGCTGGAAGTAAACCCTCATCGCACAAAGCATTTCTCTTTCGGTGAAAGTTTGACTCCACGGGTGATGTTTAAAACACATCCGTGGCACCTCCCGAAAAGATACTCCTAATGGTATTTCTAATGGGTGGAGACCGGCAAAGTCTGCACTGATTTTCACTTCGCCTATAATCCCCATGAGAATAAGGCTAAATTATTTGGTCTGGCCCGTACAGGTTTCAATATAAATTAAAAAGGTAAATTCTTTAGCCTTAAATCTTAGGAAAGGAGATATATCAATGAATAAAAAGGCTTGCCGTTTCTTGTTATGTGTAGTGGTCCCCATGCTTCTCCTCGGGTGTGGAGAAGGAAGTGATTCGAGCAGTTCGGGCATGATATCCATAAATGTAACAGATGCTAAGCCTGTGTTGCCATCGGGTACTGACCAACTTCTGATCACATTTAATGAGGTTTCTGTCCATAGAACGGGAGGAGGGTGGACCTCTCTGCCCTTGGCCCAAGACTCCTATGCCATTGACTTGCTGCAGTTTCAATCAGGGACTACGACCGAGCTGGTTCCCCCAGTAAGTCTGATCCCTGGGAAATATACCCAGATCCGTATCGGGGTAACCGACGCATCTATCAGAATTAACGGAGGTGACTATCCAGTTGAAATTCCATCACAAAACCTGAAGACAGATAAAGAATTTGACTTTGAAGTGGTAGGCGGTGGGGCAGTCGATCTGACAGTCGATTTCGATCTGAGCCAATCGATTGTTGTGACCGGGCCAGATGCCTACATACTCAAGCCAGTCCTCCATGTCAATCAGACCCAAGAGGCGGCAACGCTGCAAGGGGAAATCTCAGATGCTGCTTTCGGGGACACTGCCGAGGCGACCATCATTGTGACCT